>CAKZUU010000154.1 GCA_937922175.1 uncultured Gemmataceae bacterium | reverse complement strand
CCGCCACCGAATCCGCCCAGGCCGCCACCGAATCCACCCAAGCCGCCACCGAATCCACCTAACCCGCCACCGAATCCACCTAACCCGCCACCCAGGCCGCCGATCATCGCAAACCCGCCGATGAAGCCGACATTACCAGTGATTCCTTGGTAGCCCAATGTGGTCGAGGGTTGGGTGAAAGTGCCACCGCCAATGCCGATGCCGGTGACCCCGCCACCACCGAAACCGCCGCCCAGGCCGCCACCTCCGAAACCGCCACCGCCCAGGCCACCGCCGCCCAGGCCACCACCGAAGCCTCCACCAAGACCTCCGAAGCCACCAGCGCCACCGAGGCCACCGAACCCGCCACCGCCCAGACCTCCGATGCCACCACCACCGAATCCACCCAAGCCCCCGCCGCCCAGGCCACCACCACCGAGACCGCCACCACCGAGACCACCACCACCCAGTCCACCACCACCGAGACCGCCACCACCGAGACCGCCACCACCTAGTCCACCGCCGGCACCACCGGCACCACCCATGCCGAAGAGTCCACTCATTCCTGAGAAGGACTGGCCACCGAGGAGCTGTTGCGGCGATGGGGTGCCGGGTCGAATCTCACGGTTGGGTTGTTGGAACGGCATCAAGCTATAAACCGGCAGATTGACCAAAGGCCCAATCTGCGAATTTGGAGTGACCGACCAATAAGGCCGCGTCCCCCGCAATGAAGGCGGAGTACCAATCGTCGTTCGCCCTCCGGGTCCACCTTGGCCATGAATCGAGAGACTACCCAGGGCGAAAACTCCTAGTAGCCCGCCGACAAGCACGGCGCGCCGCCAAGTCAACCACGACAGTGACAGAACAGACTTCAACATGACTGATCGCCTCGATGAAGGAGTGGAGTATGGTCCAAGCGGCACCGGCTCGGGCAATGTCCTCACCCCGGAGCTTCGACTCTTCCCCTACACAGACGAACACCGCACAGCCGCGGTTGTTGGCGGGGGCCACGCAATTATGCCCCAGATTTGCGAATTCCGCCAACGCTCTCCTCAGTTTACCACAGCATCTGTGGGCGGGTCAAGGAGCGAGATGGAGCAAAAGGACCTGTTCGGGCAAATTTGCCGGGTTTGATTGGCGGGAGGAACTTACCGAGACCTTGACAAAAATTTTCCTCGGACTTCGGAAAAATTTCTGTAATTCGGACTGGAGTAATTCGACCATCTATGCCGAATGTAAGGGTGGTAACTCGAAAGCTGGGTCTTCCCGAATCCCGGCTTGACACACCGGCCACGGTGAGTATGGCGTTGGCCCACCTGCATCTCAGGGTTGGGGGACCATCCATCGGGCGGTCTGTTGCGGACTTCCATTCGTAATCGACCGCGCGACCGCGTCTCGGGGGGAACGGACGCGAACCGCTGGCGCAGGCGTCGACCGTCACGGAGGAGTACAGTCCAATGCGAACGAGAGCTGGCTGGATAGCGCTCGTGCTCACGGGGGGATTGGCATGGACGCCAGCGACCCTGCACGCCCAAGGAGGGCTGGATGTCTCGGGCCGCGAAGCTCAACCGATCATCCCGTTGCCTATCTACTCGAGTCGTCCCGAGAGCGGGGGATTCTACGGGGCCGTCGAGTACGTGATGTATCGTCAAATTCGCCATCTGAACGACCAGGTCATTGCTTATCGTGGCTTGGTGGACGTCGATGGAAGTGTCCAACAAGACTTGGGCGGCCAATGGCTCCTCATTGGCGACCCGCCTCAAAGCGTCTTCGTCACGGGACCTCCCGGACCTCCCGGAGCGTTTGTCGGTACGGGCACTCCCGCTTTACGCGCTTCGGACTTGAACAGCAAATGGACTTATCAGCCGGGCTTCCGAACGACCCTTGGCTGGCGGTTCAATGACGGTTCCACGTTCGAGGCCCGATGGTTGCATGTCCGTGATGCTCGCTACCACGCGTCGGCGGACATCATCCCACCCGGCTTCGCGGTTGGAGCCTTCAACTCCGACACCTTCTTGTTCTCACCGGTGTACAACTTCACCATCGATTTCGCCGGTCCGGGCCAGCAGCTCGGCGTGGGCAATCCGGGGGCGACCTATGGTATCTGGAACGCGGCCAGCGAAATGAGCATCGAGATGATCCAGCGATACAATCAGGCTGATTTCATGGGTAAAATCCCGGTTCGCACCAGTGAGTTGAGCCGAACCTACTTCGTTGCCAGCGGCCGATTCGCCTGGATCTGGGAGCGGTTCCGGTGGCGGACTGTCGCTCGCGACAACACCGGTGCCGCCACGCCTCGTGACGTCGCCTACTACACGAACACCGTGTCGAACCGGATGTACGGCCCAGCGATCGGTCTGCAAAAAGATCTGTACCTGGGCACCTTCGGTCGGATCGGCGCCTTCTCGATCGCCTTTCACGGTGATGCCGCTGCCATGGTCAACATCGTGAAGGAACACGCCAAGTACGAATTGGGTGACGAATCGGCCTCCAACAAGAAAGGCGTCCGCGAATACACCTTCGTGCCGATGCTCAATGGCGAACTCCAACTCACTTGGTATCCCGCCGCCGGCATCCAGGTGCGATTGAGCTGGAATTCGCTGATGTTCATGAATACTGTCCACACGATCAACCCGGTGTCGTTCAACTTCGGCAATATCGGTCGAACGAACGATTTCGGCCCAGAACCGTTCGCACCGAACAACTCGTTGCCGATCTGGGAACGACGCGCCATCCACTACTTCGACGGGATCAACTTCGGCGTGGCGTTGTCGTTCTAGCTGGATCCCCAATCTCCTCCGGATTCGGGAGCAGGCTCGCCTGTGTTCCAGCACGGGCGAGCCTCATTTCTTTTTTTGACTGTCGGATCTCTCCCTTTTCCGAACTGCGTCGTCTCCGCGCTTGCATCAGATTCCCGCTCGCTCGCCCCCTGACCGCAAGAGGATGTCCACTATAATCCCCTCCGGTTGGATACCACAAATCATTCAGGCGGGAGTGTCTGGAATGTCCGAGGATCGATTCAACAGCCAGTCTCATGTACGCGATAGTTGGTTGTTCCCCCACATCTTTCGCAGCTTTACTGTCGCGATCGACCCCAAAAAGCTGTTACTCGCCGCGGCGGGCATTCTGGTCATGGCCTTGGGGTGGTATCTGATTTCGGTCGTGTTCTACGGCATGTGGTCCAAGCCGAGCCTGGAACAGTACCAGGTGATGTCCGACTCCGACTACGAACGAAAATACCCCAATAAAAGCCGAGAAGAACGCGAAGAAATGCGCCGCAAGGATGAGGCCAACCGCAACGCTCGATTCAACCGAGATAGCGAACGGTGGTTGTTGCTTCATCGCCTGGCCGGCACGGGCCCTGCAACGGTCGAATTCCAGCCCGAAAATGGGATGAAACGACCGGATGTGACCATCTGGGGCGGGCGATTGCGAATCATGCCCTGGTTCGAGGATCGTGGTCCGAATCCCTATTTGATGGTCACTGGGCAGGTCGAGCGACCCTGGGAGAGCGGCAAACTGACCGAATGGTTCATCAGCACCGAAGTACCCGTCCTGATCGAGCCTTTGGTGAAATTCTTGGAACCGATTATTCACCTGCTCAACCCGAAGACCGGCACTCTTGTGCGTCTCTACTTGGTGCTCATCCTCCTTTGGACCTTGGCGACCTGGGCTTTGTTCGGCGGAGCCATCACCCGCATGGCCAGTGTCGAACTCACGGGAAAAGACAGCATTTCGATGCGCGAAGCTCTTCGCTTTACCCTTCAGCGCTATGTCTCGTACATCCTCGGACCGATCGTGCCCATCGGTCTCGTCGCATTGCTCGTGTTTGTTTCGATCATCTTCGGTTTCCTTCACATGATCCCGGCTTTGGGCGACATCTTCTTCAGCGGCTTGCTCTGGCCCGTCGTTTTACTGATCGGCCTGGGCATGGCCTTGTTGCTCGTCGGCTTGGTGGGCTACCCGATGATGTATGCCACGATCAGTACCGAAGGCAGCGACACGTTGGATGCGTTGAGCCGATCTTATAACTACGTCTACCAAGCGCCTTGGAGCTATTTCTGGTACAGCCTCGTCGCCCTTCTTTATGGCGCGGTCGTGATCTTTTTCGTCGGATTCATGGGCTCGCTGACGGTGTACCTCGGCAAATGGGGCGTCGCCCAGACACCCTGGATCAACTCAGCCAATCGCAGTCCCGAGTTCCTGTTCATTTACACCCCGACCTCTTTTGGTTGGCGCGAAGTGCTGATGACAAACAGCCCGGCCGAGGACTGGGTGCGCTTGCAGTCCGAAATCGACCGGCTCCGCCGACGAGGGCTTGATGAGAGCGCGATCAACGCTGTCTTGTTGGCGAAGAACGAGAACCGACAGTCGGCTGAGCAGCGCCACAAGGAGTACCTCGACTCGTTCCTCCTCTACAATCATCTCGGCGCCATCATGGTGTCGTTCTGGATCACCTTGGTATTCCTGATGGTACTCGGTTTCGGTTACAGCTTCTTCTGGACCGCGGCGACCATGATCTACCTCTTGATGCGAAAAAAGGTCGATGACATCGATTTGGATGAAGTGTACCTTGAGGAGACCGACGATCTCGACAAGGCATCGGCGTCCTTTAAGCCAACCGGTGCCAGCCTGACACCTACGGAGGGCGGCAACGTCCTCCAGGTCCAACCGACGCTCACGGTGCGAAATGATCGGCCTCCCTCGACCGACGCAGCGACGGCGACCAGTTCTCCGCCGGTGGGGTCGACGCCGACTCCCTCCGCACCGACGGGCTTCACGAGTTCACCGCTGGCGAGCTCGGGAGAAGCGACCAGCGGCACTACCTCGTCAGGAGTTTCGCCTGCTTCGCCGGGAGGTGGGGAGTCCTCGGCAACACCAGACGGTGCTTCGCCGCGGACCACCCCTCCCTCGCCCGGATCGCAAGGGAGTTCGTCGCCCGGAGGTCCCACGGCAGAATGACCGCCACGGACGCAGAGCCCTGATCCGGTCGGCTCGCTTTGAACGGGCCGATCCTCCCTTTCTGACGTCCAGTTGACCAGGGGAAAAGAGGAAGCGAATGCCGCGCCTGGTTTTACTGCACAGCGGCCCCTTCATCGATCTGCCTTTTGAAGAGTTGGCGGCACGCGCGACCGACTGGGGCTATCAG
>CAKZUU010000153.1 GCA_937922175.1 uncultured Gemmataceae bacterium | reverse complement strand
ATGGTCCTTGATCGCGTCACGCTTCTGAATGTCGAGGTCGCAGTCGAGACCCTGGCGGGTCGCTCCGCCCGCGGGTTCGGCTCGATGCCCTTGGGAAATGTTTGGTCGTTCCCCAGCCGAATCCTCAGCTACGATCAGACCCTTGCGGCGATGAAGGCCCTTGCCGGCCAGATCCAACGGCTCTTCGCGGAGTATCCCGACCCTGGTCATCCCCTGGACATCGTTCACGCCCTCGAGCCGGCGATCTTGGAAGCGGCCCAGGAGATGAGCACTAAGGAACGATGGGCCGACCCGATGCCCAAGTTGGCAGCCTTGGTCGTTGCCAGCCCCTTTGACGCCGCCCTTCACGACGCCTTTGGCAAAGTCCATGGGCGAAATTGCTATCAAACCTACGGCCGGGATTTCGTTCATTACGATTTGGGGCATTATCTGGGACCGGAATTCGCCGGACGCTGGTTGGACGAGTTCGTCAGCCCTGTTCCCAAGCCTCGGATGCCTCTTTACCATCTGGTCGGAGCCTTGGATCCTCTCACCGAATCCGACGGGACGCCGCAAATCAACGACGGCTTGCCCGAGACGCTGCCCGAATGGATCCGGGCGGAAGGCTTGACGCACTTGAAAATCAAACTGAACGGCGACGATCTACGCTGGGATGTCGAGCGGGTACTGTCCGTCGATCGGGTGACGACCGAAGTGCAACGGGAACGGGGTGTCGCCCGGTGGTGGTATTCTCTTGATTTCAACGAACGGTGCGAACACGTCGGCTACCTGCTCGAATTCCTGGAGAAAGTCCGCGAGAGCAGCCCGCAGGGATTCGAGCGCATTCAGTACATCGAGCAGCCCACCGCTCGCGATTTGGCCGCCCATCGGCACAATGTCATGCACGGCGCGTCACGACTCAAACCTGTCGTCATCGACGAATCGTTGACGGATTTGCAAAGCCTGCGCCTCGCTCAGGAATTGGGTTACACGGGAGCCGCCCTGAAAGCTTGTAAAGGTCAAAGCGCCTCGCTTTTCCTGGCGGCGGCGGCTCAAATGTCGGGCATGTTCCTGTGTGTTCAAGACCTGACCTGCCCCGGCGCGTCACTGATCCACTCAGCCGGCTTGGCCGCTCACATCCCGGGCGTAGCCGCCATCGAGGCCAACGCTCGACAATATTGTCCAGCGGCGAATGCCCCGTGGCGCGAGCGATTCCCCGGCATTTTCCACATCACCGAAGGCACCCTGAGAACCGGGGACCTCACCGGTCCCGGTTTAGGGGCCGTCCCTTGACTCTCCCGCTTGAGTCACTCGCCGGCTCACTCATTCGACTCCATTGAAACCGCATCGGCGTCCGCCGTCATGGTTGGTTCAGCGCAAACAAGGCATAATGTTCGTCCATAAAGAGCAACGCCCCGATGCCCCGCCGAGCCTGCCGACTCGGAACGACCACGTGGGTGATGCCCCGACGTGCCAATTCCTCCCGGATGGCAGGTTCACTCCACGCTTCGGCTTGGTAAAGGTCGCGCACCCATTTCAGCCTCTGCCACCATTCCACGACCTCGACATCTTTGTAAGGAATCGACTTGAAATCGACGTAGATAGGAACACCGGCGTCCAAGCGGAAGCGTTGCAGATCGACGGAGATCAACCCGTGGTCGCGGTTCCGCCTCGGTGGAGGAGTAAATGTTGTCGAGATCGAGCCGCGCTTCGCTTTCTCGTGACGGGGAATTTCGACGGGGATGAGGTAGACGTCGCCACGCTGCGCATGGTCACGAACGAAATCGAGCAAGGGTCGTTCGTCCGGATTTCCACGATAAGCCACTCGGCCGGACATCAGGAACAATCCTCCAGCCGCCATGACGATCAGACTAAAAGAGGCTGCCCGTCGCAGCTGTTTCTCGGGCAGTTTCCGGGCTAACCACATACTCAATCGGGTCAGGACGATCATGGTCGCCAATGGGACCAACACCGCCGTCGTTCGCCAGGGAAACATTAACGCCAGCGTGTCGTTTCCCGTCACCCCTTGCGCCAAAGTAAGAAGCAGGGACAGCCCGAGGCAGATCAGCATCAATCGGCGTAGAGTTGCCGAACGACTCGCGATGATTCCCGCGACGATCCACACGTATTGCAACAGGGCGATTGCATCCAACCAGCGCGATATCTGGGTGTGGTGCGGGATCCGTTCGTGCGCGAGAATTCTCTGAGCCTCAAAAAAGGTGGCCGAGTCGGTCGGGGCAAATGTCAGCGCGTCGTAAATGAGAATCGGCGTGACCGTCGCCAGGGCAGCCAAGCCCCACTTGAGCGCGGATCGCCATCCGCTGCTCGGTCCGAACACCACCATACACGCCACAGTGAAAAGCGCCCCCGGAAGCAAGTACGTCGAGTGGATCAGGCACGCGCCGGCCGACAACCGAACGCCCAAGCCGACCCGCCCTGCGGCGGCGACGGCCATCCCGGCCAGGAGCAACACACCAGCGACGGACGGCTGCAAGCCGGGACCCAAGATGTATTGGCCCGCGACTCCTGCTTGCAAATACCACGGGTAGTCCACACCGAGTCCGTGGGCCGACGCCCATCGCAACGGCGCCCAATGACTAAACGTCAGAAGACTCAGAAAGACCATTCCGCCGGGACTCAATGGCGATTGGTTCGCGACGACGCGGTAAACCAGCCAGCCGATCGCCGCATACCCCATCAATATCAGGGTGTAGGAAACCTGAAACATCCATTCGCCGAGGAAGCGATAGACGCCGGCGACCAGAAGGCTGAAAAGCGGTGTCGGATCAGCCGTATTGGCCAGCCAATCCGCGCTTAAATGCCCATGCCCCGCCCAGGCCAATCCGTGCAGAAAATACTGATGTTGATTTGAATAATAAAGCGGCGACTGCGTGTGGGCAAAAGCGAACAACAGACACCAACCAAGTCCGGCAAGTGTCCGCCCAGGCCACGAGACCTTCTCCCCTTGTTCCACGTGCGTCTTCATGGTTCTCGGACCCAGATCGATCAGTTCTCACTCGGCCCCAGCGTTTGACCACGTTGGCGGATCGCCTCCGCACCGCGAATCAACTGCTCGCTGGTCGGTTGAATCATGGGTTCCATTTGAAAGCTGAGCGTGCGGTTGTCCTGAATATGACCCGGATAGAGGACTTCCGCGGCGAAGTCGATCGGGAAAAACTGGAACCACGGTCGGCGGATCCGAGCCTGATACGTTTTGGTCTGGTAGCCGTCACGTATCAATGTGATGTCATATTTGCCGTAATAGGTGAATGGCACACTCGCCGGCGTGAGTCCGGCATTTTGACCGTTGACCAGAACCGTCGCCCCCGGCGGATCGGAAACAATCAACATCCGCCGTTCGACGCAGCCCGCCGACAGCACGCTCACGACACCCGCGCCGACGATCCATACCCATGGACGCATGCTTCCTCCCAGCAAGCCGGATACGGATTCCTTGCAATTGTGTCAATCCGGAAGTCCATGGAATTACGCCCAACCCGCACCTCTTTTTCTCAGGCTCTTCGGCAGAACTGATGTTGGCCCCAGGCGGATCACCCGGAGTGAGT
>CAKZUU010000152.1 GCA_937922175.1 uncultured Gemmataceae bacterium | reverse complement strand
CAGCGCTGAGGTGCATCGCCTGGCGGGTCGAGCGGCGAGACTGGACCTCGACTTCGAGTCCGCCGAGCACCATCTCCATCGCAGCTTGCAGTTGCAGGGCGGGGCCACGCAGGCCCTTCAACTCGAGTTCCTGCTCCTTCGAGCGCAAACGGGTCAGGTCGAGGAAGTGGCCGGCGCCCTGCTGAAATGTGTCGAGGAGAAACACCCCGAAGCCCCGAACATCCTCGAAACTCTCGCCCGCTATTACATGCGAAACCTCCAGCTCAAAGAGGCCTACGCCTGCCTCAGCGAATGGATCGACTTGCAACCGAATCGGCCCACGCCTTATCACTGGCGCGGCTGGGTGCATGAACGGTTGAATAATCATCGCCGCAGTATGGAGGACTACCAAAAGGCATTGGAACTGGACCCCAACCTCCTCCCAGTCCGTTTGCGGATTGCTGAGATGCTGTTGGAGGACAAACTCCCCCTCGAGGCGTTGACGCACCTGGAGTATTTGCAAAAGCAAGACCCGAATAAACCCGAAGTGTGGGCACGGTTGGGGCAGGTGCGGTTTCTGCAAGGGGAAAACGAGGAAGCGCGAAAGCTCTTACAAGCCGCGATCGAGTCCCTGCCCAAAGACCACCAAGCGCTATTGACTCTGGGCAAGCTGGAATTGCAAGACGGACACGCGGAACTGGCTGAACAATGGCTGAACCGCGTCCTGGAAATCGACCCGACCGATACCGAGGCATCATATGCGCTCGTCTCGGCATTGCGGCTGCAAGGGCGCGAAGACGAAGCCAAGGCCATGCTCGAATCGTGCGAGAAGAACAAAGTCCTACTGGAAACGATCAATCGTTTGTTGCGGGAAGAGGCCGTTCGACCGAATCGCGACCCGACCGGGCCGTCCGAGATCGGCCGACTCCTGCTCAGCATCGGCCGTGATCGCCTGGGCATTCACTGGCTGACGCAAGCGTTGGAGCGCGATCCAAATCATCAACCGACGCACCGAATTTTGGCTGATTTCTACGAACGCCAAGGCGATCAACATCGTGCTGCGATTCATCGCCGCTGGTTGCAAAAAACGACCCCCGACTCCTCCTCAGGCGTAAATAAATCAGGTCCCGTGTCGGGTTCGTCGTCGGTGGAGACGCCGGCGGATCGTTGAGGAGCATTTTCGATGACTCTTGCTCGGCTGGCGAGTGTCGGCTTGCTCGGCCTCGCCGCGCTGGTCGGCTTCGGTTGCCATCGTACCGATTCTCCGGCGGTTACCCCCGAGAATACGACGGCCGCGTCCGCCATCGATCCCCCAACATCCCCCTGGTTCGAGGATGTCACCGCCCGCACCGGCATCGACTTCACCTACCGCAACGGTGAAGATCTCGAACCGCCCCATTTGTCCATCCTTGAATCGCTTGGCGGAGGGGTCGGGCTGATCGATTATGACGGCGACGGCTTGCTGGATGTTTTTCTCCCCGGCGGGGGATACTTCGATGGACCGGATAAAACCGTCATCAAGGGCCACCCTTCGCGACTGTTTCGCAACCTGGGCGACTTCCGCTTCCAAGATGTCACCGCTGCTGTCGGTCTGGCGACGCTGGCAAATAACACCCCCTGGTTTTACACCCACGGCGTGGCCGTTGGCGATTTCGATCTGGACGGCTGGCCCGATTTGCTTGTCACCGGCTGGGGCCGCGTCGCCCTTTTTCGGAACACCAGCGACGCTCAAGGCCGGCGTCGGTTCGTCGATGTGACCGACCAGGTCGGGTTGAATCAGGGGATCACGTGGACCACCAGTGCTGCCTGGGCCGATCTGGACGGCGATGGTCGACCTGACCTTTATCTGTGCCAGTACGTTGATTGGTCCTTCGCGAATCATCCGACGGATTGCAACTACGACGGGAAAACACGAGACGTCTGCCCGCCCAAAAAATTCAGCGGGTTGAAGCACAAAGTCTATCTCAATCGCGCGGATGGTCGCTTCGAGGATGTCAGCGATTCTGCCGGTCTGGCTCCCGGCGGACCCCACGCCAGCAAAGGGCTTGGTGTCGTCGCCGTCGATGTCAACCTGGATGGCAAGCCCGATCTGTACGTCGCCAACGACACTGTCCCGAATTTCCTTTACGTTAATCGCTCCACGCCCGGGACGATTCGACTCGAGGAGATGGGCAGCCTTTCCAGCACAGCTTATGACGGTCACGGGGGGCCAAACGGCAGCATGGGCGTCGATGCCGGGGATCCCGACCGCAGCGGCCTTCCCTGGCTTTGGACCACCAACTACGAAAGCGAACTGCACGCTCTCTACAAGAATCGCAGCACTCCGAAAAGCGTTCGCTTCGTTTACTACTCACAGGCCTCGGGCATCGGCGCGCTGGGACAGAAATTTGTTGGTTGGGGCACCGGCTTCATTGACTTCGACCACGACGGGTGGGAAGACCTGCTTATTGTCAACGGGCACGCCATCCGCTTCCCCACCGCCACGACACGTCGGCAGCGACCTGTGCTGATGAAAAATCACCAAGGCAAATTCAAAATCATCTCGGAGCTGGGCGGCACCTATTTCCAACATGAGCACCTGGCTCGCGGGATCGCCCTGGGCGATTTGGACAACGACGGTACGACCGACGTCGTCATCAGTCACATGAACGAGCCGGTCGCCATCCTTCGGGGTCTGCCGCACCGGGAAATGCATTGGCTCGGAGTTCAATTGGTCGGAGATCGACACCGCGACCTCGTGGGCGCTCGGATCATTCTGCAGGCTGACGGCCGGTCGCAATATCGCTTTTTCAAAGGCGGGGGAAGTTATGCCTCGGCACCGGACAAACGCTTCATCTTTGGTTTGGGTTCGACCGACCGCATCGAGCAGCTTCGAGTGGTTTGGCCCGACGGTTCGGATGAAACGTGGACGTCGCTGGAATTGGACCGCTACCACGTGCTGAGGCAAGGTGAGTCGCCGGTTCGATGAGCCGGGTTCGCTGGTTGGGAAGGTCGCCTCCGGAGAGCGGACACAGGAAAACACGAACGGCCCAACGACCTGCCGTGCAAGCCGCCGAGCCGTTTGGGGGATGACCAGCGATCCCGGGAGAAGTCATGATCCGTTACGTGATCGGCTCTCACCCCGGGATCGAGAATCGACCCATCAGTTGCAGCAGTTGACCGTTTTTTGCACGCACTTCGGCACGCAAACGGTGATCGTCCGCATCTCTTGGACGGGGACGCAAACGTTCACGCACTTGGTGTAGGTGTACGGCACCATCCGCTTCTTGCAGACATTGACGGTCACTTCTTTCTGCTCGATGACGCAGCGTTTGCGGCAAACCGGCACTTGGACCTGCTTCTGGACGGTTTGGTAGGTGCAGCACTTCACGACGCAGGGTTCGCAGACCGGGACGCGCTTGCAGACCGTCACGGGGACGCACTCGGTCACGAGGCAAGGCACCCAGCACTTGACCGTCTTGGTCTTCGGGCACGGATCGCAGCAGGCCGGGGCGCAGGGATCGCAGCAGTCTTTCTTCTTCTTGCACAGACCGGCGAGCAAGCCGCGCACTCGGTCACCGACGCCGGGGCCGACCGGCACTTCTCGGCATTCCCAGTGGCCCTTGTCCACCGTGCGGGTCCGCGTTTCCGTGACTTGCTGCGTCACGTAGCGGGTCTTCATGACCGTCTTCTCGGTCCAAACAGGGACGCGTTCGCAGACGGTGCGGGTTTCCATGACTGTTTCCGTCACCCAGCGCTTGCAGCAAACAGTGCGAGTGCAAGGCTCGGTGTAGGTTTCGCAGCGGTAGCCGGTGCAGGTGATTTGCCGTTGTTCCATCTTGTAGGTCGTGCAGCAAACCTGACGTTGCTCTTGGACCCACTCGATGCAATTCACGGTGCGGGGCTGGCAGCAGCTGGAGCTGGCCGCTGAGCCGCAGCAGTCCGCCGCCGTCGTGCAGCAATCGGCCAACCGGCAACACTTGGACTTCCCACGCAGGAAGTTGGCCTGGGCGCTCCCGACGAGGGAGACCGCCAGCAGGCTTGCCATCAAAAGATGTCGAGCATGCATTGGTACGTTCCTCTTCCGCTGTAGGGGTTGAAAAAGCCCGAGCGCCCGTATTCGTCGGACTCCCTCTCGGGACCAATTTCAACCCAACTATGCGCAATCCTCCGGGATAGATGCCCCCCGGTTGGTCCGGAAATCCGCAAAATCTGGGACAAATCTATCCGATTGCGCCGGCCACGCCGATCCTGCCCTCGCACGGATTTGCGCTGGCCCCCTCGATTGTTCGGCTCCAGACTCCGATCAAGCGCGAGCTGCTGCCGATTTTTTCTCAAGACCGAACGGGTGGATAGAAACGAGCCAGCCAATCTGGGTG
>CAKZUU010000151.1 GCA_937922175.1 uncultured Gemmataceae bacterium | reverse complement strand
ACCCTGAACGGGTTTCCCTTTGGCAATTTCCATCAGAGAGTCGTGAAACATCAAGTCTATCAACCGACATGGTGGGAAAAGGCACGGCTCGAGTATACCTTGGACCTCATTGCAATTCTTCATGATCTCCTGCCCGAGGGGATGCCCGGCTCCATTTCGACGCTGCCGATCGCCTGGGGAGAGCCGCGACCAACGCACGATCAACTGCTTCGGTCGGCGAGTCAGCTTCACGTCGTTGCCGAGCGTCTCCGTCGGTTGGAGCGTGAGACCGGCCGTTTCATTTGTCTCTGTCTCGAGCCGGAGCCGGGTTGCTTCTTGCAGCGAAGTACCGACGTTGTTCGCTTTTTCCATGACTATCTTTGGCGAAGTGACACGCCGGAAGCTGTTCGTCGTTACTTGCGCGTGTGCCACGATGTCTGTCACTCCGCGGTGATGTTTGAACCTCAGAGCACTGCCTGGACGAATTACCGAACAGCGGAAATCGGCGTAGGAAAGGTTCAGATATCCTCCGCGGTGGCGACTCCAAACCTATCATTACTGTCGGCCGACGCCCGAAATAGGGCCATTGCTCAACTTCGTGAGTTTCATGAGGAGCGTTATTTACACCAGACGGTGATCCGCGACGACGAAGGAGAACTCATCTTTTATGAAGACCTCCCGCTTGCCTTTGCGGCAGAGGATGGTCGTGAACCTCGAGGCGAGTGGCGGGTTCATTTTCATGTCCCGATTTACGCCGATGATCTGAATGATTTGCGTACAACGCAGTCGGAAATTCGAGAATGGATCACCGTCTCCCATGATGTGGATGAGACGATTCATTGGGAGATCGAAACCTACGCATGGAACGTGTTGCCCGATCGTTGGCGACGCTCGCAACTCGCGGAGGGCATAGCGGAAGAATTGAGATGGTTTCGACATCTCCTTGACGAAATGGAACGGGCGGGCGACTCGGAGGAGCGGTGGTGACGGCGCGGACTGACTCTTCATTCGATGTGATCATTATCGGCAGCGGTCCAGGTGGCGAGGGATCGGCCATGCATCTGGCCAAGAATGGCCGTCGTGTCGCCGTGATCGAGCGCTATCACCGCATTGGAGGGGCGGCGACTCATTTTGGAACCCTGCCGAGCAAGTCGCTTCGACATGCGATCTTTCAAGTCGCCGAGGCCAATCGTAATCCGGTTCTGCGGACGACCGACCTCATGATGCAAGTCTCGTTGCCGCAACTGCGAAAATCAGCCGCGTCGGTCATCGACCGCCACGTCGAGATGCGGCGGACCTATTATGAGCGAAACGGCGTGGTGATGAGGCACGGTCATGCCCGGTTCCTGGACCGACATACGATCGAGGTGGAGGAACCCACGGGTGCCCGGGAGCGGTTGACAGCCGACCATTTTATCATCGCCACCGGCTCGCGCCCCTATCATCCAACGGACGTGGATTTCTCACATCCTCGGGTGTTTGACAGTGATAAGATCCTAACCTTGGATCGAACTCCCCAATCGATGACGGTGTACGGAGCGGGTGTCATTGGTTGTGAATATGCTTCGATGTTTCGCAATCTCAATGTCAAAGTGAATCTGGTGAACACTCGGTCAAAACTATTGGAGTTTCTCGACGACGAAATCATTGATGCGCTCAGCTACCATATGCGCGATCAAGGAATTGTGATCCGCCACAATGAGGAATATCACCATGTCGAGTACTTGAATGACGGCATCGTGCTGCACTTAAAATCGGGAAAGCAAATCAAGACGGATGTGCTCCTGTGGGCGAATGGTCGGACCGGGAATACAGATCGACTATCTCTCGAGAATGTGGGGCTGCAAGCAGACAGCCGCGGGTTGCTGAAGGTCAATGAGGATTTTCAGACAGAGGTACCTCATATCTATGCAGTGGGCGACGTCATTGGGTTTCCCTCGTTGGCAAGTGCGGCATATGTCCAGGGTCGCTACGCAGCGGCTCACATTCTCGGCAAACCAGACCGCGAAATGGTGCGAAACATTCCGACAGGTATCTACACCAGTCCTGAGATCAGCTCGGTGGGCAAAACGGAGCGAGACCTGACGGCCGCCAAGGTCCCCTACGAAATCGGACATGCACAATATAAGCACCTCGCGCGAGCGATGATCACAGGGCAAACGGTCGGGATGTTAAAAATACTTTTTCATCGTGAGACTCTGGAAGTGTTGGGGATTCACTGTTTCGGGGCGAACGCATCCGAGATTATTCACATCGGCCAGGCCATTCTGAATCAGAAAGGTCCTGCGAATACATTGATGTACTTCATCAATACAACCTTTAATTATCCTACGATGGCCGAGGCTTACCGTGTCGCCGCGTTGAATGGTTACAATCGCCTGTTTTGAAGGGCCCGTCGTGCGGGAGACGGTCCGAGTGCCGAGCGCCGGAGGTATGTGGTCGATGAGCCGTTTCCCGGAGACGATCCTGCAATTTGGGACGGGGCGTTTTTTGCGGGCCTTTGTGGATCGATTCGTCCACGAGGCTCAAGTGGGCGGGCAGGAAATCGGTTCGGTGGTCGTCGTCCAATCGACCGGATTCGAAGTGGCCGACCAAATCAACGCATCGCGGGGAATTTTCCACGTTGCCGTACGAGGGTTGCAAGGAAGCCAGATCGTTCGCCGTGATGAGGTTGCGTCGGTGAGTCGTTGTCTGGCCGTTTCGCGAGACGGGGAGGAGCTGGTGCGGGTCGCCTGTTCACCGGACTTGCGATTTGTTGTGTCGAATACGACCGAGAAAGGATATGAACTTGACACAAACGACGCGCGAGAGTCGCCAAAATCTTTCCCGGCCAAACTGACGCATCTCCTACACGCTCGATTTCAAGCGGGGCGACCGGGTTTGACACTGATGCCCTGCGAATTGCGTGACGATCAAGCGGACGAACTCTGCGGGATCGTCTGCCAGCTTGCTGACCGATGGGGTCTTTCAACGGACTTTAGCGACTGGGTGCGGGAGCAATGCGTATGGCTGAACTCTCTCGTGGATCGCATTGTCGTCGAGGCGCCGTCGGACCACCCGTTGTCGGAGAAAGACCCGTTACTGGTGATGGCGGAGCCGTATGCCTTGTGGGCGTTGCAAGTGAAACCGCGAGCCGATCGGTTCATCGAGCATCCGAATATCGTGCGGGCCTCGGACATTCGCCCCTATTTCTTGCGGAAGGTCCGCATTCTGAATGGAGCGCACACGGCATTAGTGACGAAGGCCCGTCATCGAGGTCACACGACGGTTTTGCAGGCGATGCAGGATCGTTCGCTGAGTGATTGGCTCGAGCGGCTGCTGTTGCAGGAGATCGTCCCCACCTTGGTCGATCGGGTGAGCGATGCGGAAGGTTTTGCCCGCGAGACCCTGACCCGTTTTCGCAATCCGTTTCTAGCGCACAAAATCGCGGACATTCTCAAGAACCATGATGCCAAGGTCCGCATTCGTCTCGTGCCCACCAGGGACGAGTATCGGGAACGTTTCAGCCGGGAGCCCGAGTTGCTCTCGGAGGTCTTGCGCGAAAACGGGATCGAATAAAGTCGAACGGAGAGCGCCATCGACCTGGCAAGCCGACCGCGATGGTCGAAGTCAGGCGGGAGTTTTGGGTGCGACTAACGGGCCGTACATCTCGGGCCGACGGTCGTTCATCCGGTGGAGGATGAACTTCCCGGGGATACGGACGACCTGTTTGTTTCGCGGACGATTCACGTCCAGGTCCGCGGTGAGAATGGCCTCCTCGTCCGTGCCAGCTGACGACAGGAGTTCGCCATTCACATCGACGATGCGGCTTTGGCCGATGTACTTCGTTTCCCGCTCTTGACCGATGCGATTCACGGCAGCGTAGTACACGTGATTTTCCAAGGCCCGGCATTGGACAAGATGCCGCACCGTGCTTTCCGCCCCGGCGGGCCAATTGGTCGGCAGGACCACTAAGTCGGCTCCCAGCAGGGCAAGAATTCGCGTCGTCTCGGGGAAACTCCCATCGTAGCAAATGCTCATGCCGATCCGGATTCCGCCGATGTCGTGCACGGCGAACGGTTGGTCCCCGGGCGTCGTGAAGCGATCGGCACCAACGAAGGGCAAATGAATCTTGCGGTACTTGGCGTGAACGCCGGCAGGTCCGACCAAAACGGCTGAATTGTAAACGCCGTCGCCGTCAGACTCCAACAAACCCACGACGGTCCATAGTTGCAGACGTTGACACGCCTTTGCAATTTTATCGACACTCGGCCCTGGGATCGGCTCAGAGGCCGCACGCGCTTCCGGCAAGCTGTCGAAAGCGTAGCCACTGAGCGTACACTCCGGGAAGATAGCCAAGTGGACCCCCATTCGTGCCACCATTTCGAGTCGCTCCAGGATGCGACGGAGGTTTTCCGGAACGTCTCCCAAGAGGCAATTCATTTGAATGGCAGCGATTTTGCGAGGGTTCATAGGCAACCTGATCGGTACAATGGGGGCTGCATCGGTTCCGTGACTATGATATGCGACAACGATTGGAGTTGGCGAATGCGTTTCGTGTCGCCGATGTTTTACCCAGGTTTTCTCAGCGGGGTTTTCCTCCCGCTCTTCACCATCGGGCCTCTTTTTGCCTCGGAACCTGATTTCACGGGGACGACGTCGGCTTCAATGTCCCCGTTCGCCGGGGTAGAGGTGATCCGCAACTTGCCCTACCGTCGAGGGGACGATGCGGACGCCGTGCGGCACAAATTAGATTTGTACCTGCCGAAGGGAAAACAAGGATTCCCGGTGGTCCTGTTTGTTCACGGAGGATCGTGGAAAAGCGGGAGCAAAGAGGAATATCCGCGACTGGGTGAGCTTTTTGCCCGTCTGGGGTTAGGATGCGTCATTCCGAATTATCGCTTGACACCCCAGGTTCAGCATCCGGAACATATCCGAGACGTCGCCGCGGCCTTCGCTTGGGTCGTCGAAAACGTTGGCGAGTACGGGGGGCGGCGCGATCGCGTGTTTGTCTTGGGGCATTCGGCCGGAGGGCATCTTGCCGCGCTGCTGGCAACGGATGAGACGTATCTCAAAAAGGAGAAACGAACAATTTCTGACATCCGCGGGGTCATCGCCATTAGTGGAGTGCATCAGATCTATCCTGCCTTGCCGATGTTTCGCAAGACCTTCGGCCCGGGTCGAGACGAGGGGAAGAACGCGTCGCCGATCAATCATGTCCGTCGTGGATGTCCGCCGTTTCTCCTCGTGTACGCGGACAACGACTTGCCTCTTTTGGGCCGCATGGCGGAAGAGATGAACGAGGTGTTGAAGAAACACGGTTGCGAGTCGGAATGCGTCAAGGTGCCGCATCGAAATCACATCTCGATCCTGGTGAAGTTGTCGGAGGAGAACGATCCGACACGCCAACGGATCCTGGAGTTCGTAGCACGTCACAGCGAATGGCAAATGCCCGGGCCCGCTCCCTCGGTCAACCGTTCGGGGAAATAAAGTGTCTTCGGAGGGGAAACGAAGATGAACGAGATATCACGGCGAAGTTTTTTGGCGGCCGGTTTGGGGGCGATGGCGGGCACGGCGATGAATGTCGGCCACACCGCGGCCATCGAGCCAATTCGTCGCATCGGGCCGCCGCTCATCAAGCTCAGCCTGGCGGCTTACAGTTTTCATCGGCACATGGCTTTGCGTGAGGGACGTGCACCCACGATGAGCATGGAGACATTCGCGGAATTCGCCGTTGAGCAGAATCTCGAAGCCATCGAACCGACTTCGTACTACTTCGCGGACACTTCCCCTGAAGCTCTTACCGCGTTCCGCGCTCGCTGCACCCGCTTGGGGCTAGACATCAGCGGCACGGCAGTCGGAAACGACTTCTGCAAGCCCTCCGACGAGGCGTTGCGAAAGGAAATCCAGTCGGTCAAACAATGGATCGAGCGAGGTAGCATCCTCGGTGCCAAGACAATCCGCATTTTTGCCGGTTCGGTGGCCCAGGGCGAT
>CAKZUU010000150.1 GCA_937922175.1 uncultured Gemmataceae bacterium | reverse complement strand
GCCGTCACGTCCAAGGTGTCGAGCGGCAAAGTGCCTTGGTTGGTCAGTCGAATGGTGTAGGTGACGCGAGCGCCGAGATTCACCGGGTTCAAGTCACCCCGGACCTCAACGCGCAAGGCGGGGACTCCCAAAACCTCGACGGCACTCTCGGAGGGTACATCGACATTCGGCGAACCGAGCAGCCGTCCCGCGAGAACGACTCGTGTACTAGGACGCGATGCGAACGCGGTGATCATGAAGACTTTTTCTTCTCCAGGGGCGACGTTGCCGACCGTCCAAACGACTTCATTTGTCCGCAGATCGAAGGTTCCCCCTTGTGTGGCGCTGCGAAAAGTCAATTCCGGGGGGAGTCGATCGCGAAGGACGGCGTTGGAGATGGGCACAGCCCCGGCGTTTCGTACCACCAACGACCAGTTGGCGTCTCGACCAACATAAACTCGCGACGGTCCCTGCCGACGCAGTTCGATATCGGGCGATTGAAAATCGATGATCAATGTCTGCTCGGCGCTCAGCCCGGCGTCGCCGCTGGCGATGGCTCGAATCTCTGCACGCCCTGGTCGCAGCCCTTCAAAGCGGATCGGCAGAGTGCGGGTTTCTCCAGGCCGCAATGGACCGATTCGATCGTTCTGAAGCTTTCTCTCGAAGCGAGATCCGTTCGGGACGATGGCGACGACTCCGCTGGGTAATTGGAGATCCAAGACGACCCGCGATACCTCAGCTTCGCTCGGATTCGTAACTTGAATCTCACAATCCACGGGCACACCCACCACACCGACCCGCGGTCCGGACAACGACACGCGAAGACTTCCCGGCTCGACACGGATGGTCGCTCCTTCCTCCATCCGCAACTCATCCCGAGTCGCGGCGACGACACGTGCGGGAAAGGTTCCTTTCTCCCGAGCGCGGAAGACCACCTGGAAACTTTGGTGCCGACCCGCAGGTAAGGCCGCCAACTCGAAGATCAGATAACCTCGCTCATCCCACCGCGCGGGCGGATCGGAACGCAGGTAAGTCAAACCCGCAGGCACTTGCACATACACCGCTCCGCTTTGGGTCTCCACCGGGCTGGCGTTGGTGATCGTGATCGTCGCGGGTAGTTCTTGATTCAAGGCCGCCGACTTGGGCACCTCGAAACTCAATTGCAGTCGTGGGGCTTGCCAATCGATCGTTGCCTCGTGACTGGCCAAAATGATCGGGGCACTTCGGGCATCCAGCGCTGGCCGAATAATGTCGATCCCGATGCGATTCACTCCAGGCTGCAGGGCCAATTGCTGGATCGCGACCGCGGCATTCCCGCTGGCGTCGCTGGAGACGACGACTTCGTGACGACGATCCGGCAATAATTCGGCGGGCGGTCCCCCATCCAAGAGGCGATAGCGCACCTGAAAATTGGGGGCGGGTGATCGATCACTCTGCCGAAAAATATGCGTCGTCAACGTGTAGGGGCTACCCGCTCGTGCCGACGTCGATGCCGGAAACTGCCACTGACAATCGGACCAATACAGGACGACCGTCTGCGTCCGCTGCTCCCAATCGTAGATTTCCGGAGCGTAGACGGTCAGCCTTGACTCGCCTTCGATGGGGGAGGTGACGATGCACCACGACTGACCCGGGCGAATAATAAAATCGTCCGAGGGGTCATCATTCCCCCGAGTGATGGTGTGCTCGCGAAGGTCGGTGTAACTGACCGCGTAGCGATTGTCGACCTTATATCCTCGACCCGGCAGGAAGCCGCTTTCGTCCACCTCGACGATGGTGCCCACGCCTTCGAGCATCCATTCCACACGACGTTTCCTTCGAGCGTCTCCGTCCCGGTCCATCACGGTGGCGATGACTAAATGCTGTTTCCCGACTGGATTGGTCGCACGAAGGGGCCGCACCTCCAGCCGGACGGCTTTAGGGTCGAAATTCTCGAAGTAACCTCGTCCGCCGGGCTTTGCATGAGTTTGGGCAATTCGGCCAAATCCGAACCACGAAGGGAAATAACTCGGATTGACCGCTCCGACAAAACAACCCGAGGCGGAAGTCAACCAAATAGCTCCGCTCAGCACGACGGCCATCCGACGCGCGGCACTCATCCGATCCCCTCGGCCTCGACCGGTGGTCGCTCCGTTCGCGATTCGAGTCCGGCCGCATATGCGATTCTCCGGCCCGATGCAAGGTCGATCCGTGGTTTGCCGGATGCTGGACATCGGGGCCGTAACCGATCTCATCGATTCATCCACGCTGTCCGTGATGTCGAGCAGAGGTTGGTTGGTTCGGTTTGCCTCGCGGTCGAGGGGTTTGAAGCCGGATGAGGGAGTTTGGGTTGTCTCTGCTGGCTGCGGTGGGTATTGTCGGTCGGCAACCCGCGAGGAGTCTGTTTTTGATCAAATTGCTCAAACGTTCGTGATCCGTTTTGAATTCCCCTTGTCCGCGGCAGGGATTTGCGGGTAGCATCTCGGCCATGAAGTTTCCACATCGGAGGGCGTTGATTCACGGGGCGATTTTGGTGTTGCTGGGGCTGCTGGGCCATGCGTGGATCATTGTGAGGACCCAGGTTCCGGCGAGGGATGGTGTTGGCTTCATCGACTACGCTGTGCGACTTCGCTCTGAGTCTTGGCCGCAGGTTATCCGCCAATCGCATCATCCGCCGGGCTTTCCAATGGCGATCGCGGCCGGGGCGTGGTTCGCAGAGCAGTTCGGTACAGAGTTGACGCCCCCAAAGTGGGTCATGATTGCCCAGTCGATCAGCGGCGTCGCCGCGACATTTGCTGTCGTCGCCGTGTACCTGACAGGCCGATTCATGTTTGGCCCCGCGGCGGGGTTTCTCGGCGGCGTGATGTTCCTCTCGCTCCCCGTTTGTTTACAAGTGACCAGCGACGTGCTCTCCGAAGGGGTCTTCCTTTTCTTCGCGGCCTGGTCGATCTACTGGGGTGTCTTGTGTATCGGCGTTGCTTCCTGGCGTGCGGGGGTGCTGTCGGGTATGGCTGCGGGGACTGCCTATCTGACCCGGCCCGAGGGGATGGAAGCGGTCGTCGCTTTGGGAATTGTGTCGGTGCTCGGCGGTTGGGTTGATCGCTCCGCGAGGAATTCGTTGCGGGCCATTGCGGCGGTGGCGATCGGCTGTCTGCCGTTCCTCATTGGGTATGCGGCAACTACCGGACGAATCTCCAACAAGCCGACGGCGCAACAACTGTTCGGGTCGGACCCCACCGGTTCGGCGTGCAACTGGCGCGGTACGAGCGGGCCTGCTCTTGCTGTTTTTTGGGATCCTCAGACCGACGCGAGCCAATCGCGTTGGGTGTGGGCTGCCAAATCGGCCCTCGTCGAGGCGACGCACACGGCCCACGGCTACGGCCTGGTCACCGGACTGTTGGCTATCGGTTGGTTCCGGCACCGAATCACTCGCGATAAGAAGCTCTGGCTCACGTTGGTGCTGGCCGCCCTTCACGGGGTCGTGCTCTGGCGGATTGCCGTATTGGTAGGCTATGTCTCGGAGCGGCACGCCATTCTTTTAGCCCTCTGCGCGAGCCTGTGGTCAGGGGCACTGTTCGATCGCTGGTTCGCGCGGTGGCGGTATGGAGTCGCGGCCGGTGCTGTGCTTTTGCTGGTCATCGGCTGGCCCACGGCCCTGAAGCCGCTTCATCCTCAACGCTCCGGCTACCGAGAGGTGGGCGAGTGGTTGGCGACTCATGCCTCGCCCCAGGATGAAATTATCGACCCATCGGCTTGGGCTCGTTTTTTTGCCGGTCGCAACGATCGATTCGATCCAGCCGCGAACCCTCGTCCCGCAGGGGCCCGGCGTTTCATCGTTTTGGAAGTCCGATCGAGAGTTTCAAGTCGATTACACCTTCTGCCCTGGGCACAGGAGGCGGCGAAAGAAGGAGAACAGGTTTATCACTGGCCGTCGCCCGAGCAGCCGCGGGTTGTCGTTTATCAGGTGCCGCGGCGGTCGTAAATCGTTTTTTCGTCCCGACGAGGGGCCGGATACCTCGTCACTCGCGGGCAAAGAGATTCAGGAGTGAGGCAACGTCGTTCAGTTCTTCGAGATGCCAACAAAGTCGGAGAGCCTCATCGGCCCGCGCCTTGCCATATTCTGGTTCCACGAGGGTGCGGAATTTGCGCTCGACTTCGCCATCGGTCATGGGATGGCCGGAATGGCCGCGAGGGAATTCGACCTCTTTTTCCAAAAGTCGGCCCGATGACAACTTGACAACCAGTCGATTCGGAATGCCGCGGGGATACCGGCTGTTGGCCGAGGCGTCGCGGTGCAGCTTGACCCTTTGCGTCAAGGCAATCAGTTCGGCATTGTTTAAATGGGCGTCGTCGAAACTGCTCAAGCCGACATCTCCATCCATCAGGGCGACGGCGACGCAATAGGGCATGCTGTGGTCGGCGGTTTCCCGAGTCTTCGGACGATATTTTTCCGGGTCCTTACCGATGATGTCCACGGCAGCGTCGAATGTGTAGATATCGATCGCCTCGACATTTTGCCAATCGCCGATCTCGGGACGAAGTTGAAGAATTGCGTCGACGGCAGACTGAGCATGATACTCGACGGGCCAATATTTGATATACGTTTTGGGCAGCATGAAGTCGTTGCTGCCTTCTTCGCCTCCCATCCGAGCGACTTCAAAGTGGGTTCGGGTCAAGAGTCGCATGAAGCCGAGTTCCCCCTCGAAGATGGGGGCGGGACCCGTCATCCCCTCGGCGGCCAGAAGGGCCGCAAAGACGCCGTTGCGTGCCGCGTTGGCGAAAGCACATCCCTTCCACATGCTCATTTCGCCGGCGCGAGTCTGTCGAAGGGCCGCATTGCACACCCCGGCGATGCCGACGGCATGGGTTGTTCGGCGGGCATCGAGCCGAAGCAAGGAACAAGCGGCCAAGCACGACGAGATGGCCCCGTAGGTGACATGATCGATGCCGTGTTTCCGCAAACTCGCCGCATCGCATAGACGGCACTGGATCTCGTAAGCCAAGACCGCAGCGGTGATAAGGGCCTTGCCGTCGCAGCGGTACGCTTCGCCCACACTTAGCACAGCCGACAGATTGTCGCTCGGATGAGCTGGTTCCAATGAAAGGTAGGTGTCGTTAAAGTCCAAATAGCGGATCAACAACCCATTGACGAAGGTGGCCCATTCCAGAGACGATCGCCCGCCGCCCAGAAGTGTCGCCCCCGGATCGCTTGACACACGGAGGGCACAAGCTCGCGCGATCCGGTAAGCATCCGCCGGCATCGCGCCGACCGCCGTCGCCAGCGAGTCAATGAATCGGCGTTTCGCCTCATGCACCACGGCAGGGGGAAGCGCCTCGTAACGAAGGCTCTCCGCATAACGGGCAAATCGCTCGGCCAACGGTTCCGACATGACCCGATCATCCTCACCTTCTGATCTCACCAGGCGGGGCTTCTCGACGTCAACCAAAATCCGCGAAGATGGCCGACTCCCGCCTGACGCCGGCCGAAGTCGCATGCCGTGGCGCGTCGGCATAGCCGGGTTTGGGCGCGGGGATCAGGATGCGGCCACCGGCGTGCCAGTAGTCATGCAATGGGCCTTGCCCCTCCGGATCCCATTCTTGTCCCAACAGCAACAGCACGTCGAATCGCTCCTTACGCAACCGTTCAGGCCCGACGATCGGGATGCGATGACCCGGAGTGAGGAGACCCCAGCGGTCAGGATTTTCGTCGATGAGACAAGGAAATCGTCGGTAGGCGTCGCACAGACTGAGTGTGGTCATTCCGCGCCCGGACACCGTGTAGGCGACTAATTTCTTGCTGCGGTACTGCCACTCGTCCAATTCAGAGTTCAAAAGATTCCGACTTTGGTCCAGTAACAACGCGAAGTCCGCCCAAGCACGAGGAGATTCCAACTCCGCCTCGGTCTCATGCGCGATCCTCATTTTGACCTCGGTCGAGGGCAACCCGCCGCGCGTCACGGTGACCCGGAGCATTCCCGGTTCATGAGGGGTCGGCCGCACCCCCTTCAAGGTCAATCCCTGGTCGATCAAAAAATGGTCTAATTGTTGGATGGTCCAATAGGCTAACGTCTCGTGCCGTACCACGTCGCATTGCAAGTGGTCGTGCAGCGCCAGAACGTCGGGGATGTCCCATTCGACGCCGCCGCGATCCTGAATCGTTTGTCGATGTCGCCCCAGCCAAGAGCGAGGGTCGGTCGTGGTCGCGGGAGAATCGTTCGCCCAAGAGAGGCATGCGTGTGGTCCGATCTGAAGCAAGCCGCATTGACAACAGCGGTAAAGGATCAACGGCTCGATCGGCTCAGGCTCCGCTGCTCGTTGAGGGGTGAGAAAGCCTGTACTGGGAGCGTTCAGCCCAAAGTCATACACCCGTGATAATTGTGATCCAGAGCAGGCGATGCAGGAGAGGTGGGACACGGGCTTGGCCTCCAAGCTAAGCGAGCCGTCTATGCAAGAGGCTATGCCGGTGCCAAGGGGGAATCAAGCAATTTTGCAAAAAACTCTCAGGAGACCGGCTGTTTCGACCGTTGAGCTGAAGGAGTGTTTGACGATGAGGCAATGTCGCGAAACTTTGACGACCGCCAGAAGGATAACAATGCGGAAAAGGCCAGGAGCGGAGCGAATCCAGCAAGGGCGATGAGCGGTCGGTAGTCGACTTTGGGCGTGCCGACGACCACCTCTCGGATCGTTCCGTAGATCGGGACGGCCAGGCTCGACTGTTTTGCGGGCGAGAGGCTGGTTGCCCAACCCACGCCCGCTTGCAGGGCGGCCATCGCGACCCAGCAGATAAAACCCAAAGCGCCGGTCACTTTGCCTTGATGCTGGGCCGACAATTCCTGCGTCAACGAATAGTACATCGGAAAGACGCCCAACGCGCCGAAACCGACCAACATCAGGCTTCCCAGCAGAAGGGTACCGGGGGGAAGTATCGCGGCGGGTACCGTCGAAAGAGCGATGAGCGAGAAGGTCAGGAAAGCGGTCATTCGACTTTGATGAACGGAAAGACCCCACCGGAGCAGGAGCAGGGTCAACGCGCCGGCAGCCAGAGAGCCAAGGTCGGTGGCGATGTAGTACACCGCCATGAACCAGTTCGCGAAACGCTCGGAGTAACCATGTTGCTCTTGCAAAAGCAAGGGCATCCAAGCGCGGAAGAAATGCCACGTGGCGTTGATCGCAACGACGACGAACGCGAGCACCCAGAATCGGCGATCACGCAAAATACCTCCCCAGTGGTGTCCCCGGACGGTCGCCTGACCCGGCGTGGTGGACGGAATCGTGTCGGCTCGAATCAGCGCAAACCACAACGCAACCCAGGTCGCACCGATCGCACCGATGATCATGAAGGGGTATCGCCAGGTCGAACCACTCTCGGTGAGGAAGGGGGCGACGATGAAGGGCGTCGCGATGGCACCCAGTGAGACGCCGCTTTGCAGGATGCCGTTCCCCATCGCTCGCTGTTCCGGCGGCAGGACTCGCTGCGTGGTGTAAAGGGCGCAGGGCCAGTTTCCACCCTCGAAGAGTCCCAAAAGGGTGCGACACAGTAGCAATTCCTCATAGTTCCGCGCGAAGCCGGTTGCAAATCCCGCGGAGGACCAGAGGAGCACGAACATCGGATAGGTCCATCGCACACCGTATCGATCCACGATCCAGCCCGACAACACCGAACCGACGGCAAAGGCGAAGCCGAATCCGGCTTCGAGTCGACCATAAAGCTTATTGTCATCGTTGGTGAATTCGACTTTGATGCGTTTGGCGACCTGATTTAGTGTCAGCCGATCCATGTAGTTGATCATGGTGGCCAGCAGCAACAAGCCGCATACCCCCCATTTCCACAACCCATCGGCCGATCGAGGAGATGACATGCCTGATTCTCAAATAGTGACAAACCGGGTGGGAGAAGATTAGTGAATATTGGCAGCGGGGAAATTGCAAGCGAAAAAGGCCTCGTGGGGGAAAATTGTCGTCTTCAGTTCCAGGCTTCGACTTGAAGTTGTTGCAAGCGACGGAGAGTCCAATCCAGACGGCGTTGGACTCCCTCGGGATCCTCGAAATGTCGGCGTTGTGGGCCGAGCCATTCGAGCCAATTCATGGCGGCAGCGACGATGCCGGTCGAGTCCAGAACATAGACCATTCGCTCTTCCAAGGAACTCAATGGTTTAACGCATCGATACGCCTCGATTCCGATGCGAAATCGCTCTTGTCGGCAGAGGAGACTGCCCAAGAGTCGGGCCAGATCGGCGCTAGGACTATCGATACGGGCGGATCCGAAGTCGATCATGCCGACCACCTCGTCGTGGTCGAAGAGGACATGATCCCGCCAGATGTCGGCCAGACAAGGGTGCAAGTCGAAGGAGATATGAGCGAGAGATTCCAGGTCTCGCTGGGCTCGGAAGCGGTAAACGAGGACCCATTCGGCCAAGGTCCTCAACGTGGCGTCGTGCCAGGAGATGAACTGTTCGCGGCGTTTCCCGGATATGAAGCTCAAGTCCGGGAGGCTTGCCAATCGATTGATCCGGCGCTGGACCGCCGTTGACGGGCCATGGCGCTGTTCCCTTTGGCCCCAAACACGATGCAGATGTGCCAAAGCGCGGCAGGCGGCAGCCACGTGGTGGTTGCTCGCATCCGGGTCGGCCACGGGTGTTCCGGGCATCCACTCGCACATGTCCCAAGCCCATTCTCCCGTGGACACATAAGTCAATCCGTCGCGAGTCGCACGAACTCGTGGGACGAATTCCAGCCCGGCCGATCGGGCGACGTGCATCCAGCGGTGAACGAACTCCATATGATGGGTTAAACCGGGGCGCGGCGGCCAGGCTTTCAGACACCACACACCATCTTTGGCGGCAACCTGCCACAGCCGAGCTCCGCTGAAACCTCCGGCACGGGCCAACGGCTCAACCGAAAAGGGAGCGAACGGATACAGCGCCAGGACCGACCGTGCTGGATCTGCCCCTGACATGCTCTCATCGCCATGCGACCATCGT
>CAKZUU010000149.1 GCA_937922175.1 uncultured Gemmataceae bacterium | reverse complement strand
GATCGCGTCAGCATCTACCTGCCGCCCGCTGCCTGTTTGACGATCCTCGAAGACCTGACGCAAAAGGCCATCGGTGAGGTCTGGTTTAATCCAGGTGCCGATGCTCCCGAAGTTCTGGCGCTCGCACGCGAGATGGGATTGCCTGTGGTCGCAGGATGTAGCATCTTGGCAGCCGGCATCTCTCCCAGTGAACTGAGTGACGAATGAACCGTCGTCGGTGGCATCGGCTCGTATCAAGCGATCCCAAGGTGGCGTCAGCGACTCCCGTCAGTGGCTCGTCTCTCCCGGCGCTGGATAGCCGCTCGTCGCCTCGTCCAGCACCAGAACCCAATCGGTGAGTTCGCCCGGAGTCGGCGGTGTGAAGCGATGGGCTCCCGTTGACGGGAATTCCCCGATCCGCTCCGCCTTTCCTGTTCGAGGATCAAACCACCAGGCGACGATTCGCGGGCCGCGAATCACTCCCATTCGAACCTGAAACGCGCGGCCGAGGGGGACATAGACCATCGCGTAGGTCCCCTCTTGATCACGGGTCGCCACGAATCGCCGAGTTCCCGCCCCGGGAATGGCATGGGGCACCGACTCGGGCAGGACAATCGAATCATCGGGAACGCGGGTGAGCATCGGTCGCGATTCGAGCAAGCGGCGGGCGAACTGCATCTGACCGGCTCCAGGTGCTTGGAGCGCTTCTTTCCAGGTCAGGAGCGGGTTGTTGATCGGTTGCCGATTCGGAGCGTACATTTGCCAGACCGAATGATGCCCGTAGGTGTGGCCTGCCGCTCCGGAAAAGAGGTCCCAATAAATGGCTCGGCGAACGTCGGCTGCCGTTGTGTAGCCCAACTCGTTGGGTTTGAAAGCGACGGGGTGATCTTCATAGGCAGGTTCGCCGTCAATGACCGGCTTGACGGGTTGGCGATTGTAATCGTCTCGCGTTTTGTCGTACCTGCCGGTGAACTCGATGTGGTGCCCGTTTTGTCGCATGTTGAAGTCGAGCCATTCTTCACCGTGAAAGAACTCGGCGGAACCTTGCCCTCCCATGGGATGAAACGTGATGAGGTGCCGTCCCTCGTCGCCGCGACGCAGCCCTGAGGCCATCGACCGGATGATTTCGCGATGCGAGTCTTTTTCCGGCGGCCGATCTCCGCCGAGGATCCAAATGATCGCGCGATCCCGATAACGGCGTCCGAGCCATTCGCCATACGCCGCCGCCCGAGCGGGATCGAAAATCTCCGGACCGACTCCCCATTTCTTGTTCCACTTGTCCCCCCACGTCGGAAGCATCCCGATCACCAGCCCCAGTTCGTTCGCCTTGGCCACGATCCAATCCACATGCTCGAAGTACTTCTCGTTGGGCCGGCGCGGGTCGTTCTCCACCAACGGCGTTTGACCGTACGGGTTCGGGTCTTTCAAGCCATCCAACTCCGCGAGCACCACCGCTTGGATCACGGTGAAGCCTTTCTTCGCCCGATCTTGGAGATAATGCTCGGCCTCTTCGCGATTCAACCGATGAAATAGCTCCCACGCCGTGTCGGCGAGGTAGAAAAACGGTTTGCCTTTCTCGGTGACCAGAAACCGCTGATTGTCACTGACCTTGATCCGTTGGGGGGCTTCGGCATTGGTCGGGCCGGATCCGAACAACAGTCCACACACGACGCCGAACGTGGATAACCGGGACCAGCGCGACATGGCATGACGATCCTCGAAGCGACCGAAAAGTCGTCGAACCAGGACGGATCTGATTCATCGCAGAGCAGTTTATCGTTCCGCAGCAGCGTGACTGGGTAATTTCATTTCCTGGGTGAACACCGCAATCGTGACCTTCAACATCACCGTCAGGACGAGCAAGCCAAAAGCCCAGATACCGGCAGTGATTTTCCATTCGGTGACGCTCGGGACGTACTCGATCAATTCGTGCAAGGTCGAGGGGACGAAACCGGGGACGATCAGCCCTATACCCTTCTCGATCCAGATGCCCACCAGCACAAGGAGACAGGCAATGACGCGCGTCGTTCCGCGTCGCAGGGCGGCCGGGGTGAAGAACAGGGCAGTACCGACCAGATTCAAGCTGATGGCCGACCAGATCCAGGGGACGAGTGCCCGATGGCCGTCCTCCCCAAAATACAGATACCGAGCCGACGCCGCGTGCCCGGCTCCGGTGTAGAAGATGGTGAAGAGTTCGGAAATGAGCATGAGCAGGTTGACGACCGACGCGACTCGAATGATCTGAACTAGCAGCCGCGCCGGACCCGGATGCATCGGCAGGTCGGAGCCGACGCGAACGACTCTCATGACAAGCAAGATGAAGGCGGGTCCGGACACGAACGCGGACGCGAGAAACCGCGGAGCCAGCAGCGCCGTGTTCCAGAACGGCCGCCCGCCCAAACCGCAGTACAAAAAAGCCGTAACGGTATGGATGCTGATCGCCCAGAAAATCGAGACGAAAATGAATGGGACATACCAAATCGGATTCGGAGTGCGACCCCGGAATCGTGTGTACAACAAATAGCCGACAACGTGCAAATTGATCACGAGATAGACATTCAAGACGATCATATCCCATGTCAACATCGAGATCGGCCAATTGAATTTGCCCAGACCGGGGATCATGTGCCACAGGCGGTCGGGACGTCCGAGATCGACAATCACGCTGAGGGTGCACATGACAATGGCGGCAATGGCTACGATCTCGCCGATGATGGTCACGTCGTGCATCTCCTGATCGCGATAGAGATAAGCAGGGATGACCATCATGACGCCGCCCGCCGCCAACCCAACGCAAAAGGTGAAGTTGGCGATGTACAGCCCCCAACTGACATGGTCAGTCATGTTCGTCCGAATCATGCCATCGCGTACTTGGAAGGCCCAGGCATTAGCTCCGACCAGGCTGACCGCCGTCAACACGAACATCCAAGTGTAAAACAGCCAGCCCCCCTCCGTCGCGACATGCAAGGCCTGACGGAGAAAGCGGAAATAATTGGTCGCTCCTGATGTCGCCATGACCCGCCTCGCGTTCACCTGACGGTCTGTTCGTCTCGACCTCTTATTTGTCGAAGAAATAATAGAATCGCGGCTTGGTTCCTAACTCTTCTTTGAGCACGAACACTCGCTTGTTTTCGAGGACCCACCGGATCTCACTTTGGGGATCCAGGATGTTGCCGAACACCCGCGCGCCCGTGGGGCAGGCTTCGAGACAGGCCGGAAGCCGACCTTCCCTCGTTCGATGCAAGCAGAAGTGGCACTTTTCCATCACGCCTTGGGGTCGTATGCGGTTCGAGAGATAACTTTGTTGGATATTGATTTCCTCGGCGGGCACCCGCGGTTTTTCCCAATTAAAACGACGAGCATGGTAGGGGCAGGCGGCCTCGCAATAACGGCAGCCAATGCACCAGTTGTAGTCCACAACGACGATGCCATCTTCTTCTTGCCAGGTCGCCTCGATGGGGCAGGCCTTGACGCAAGGCGGATTCTCACATTGCTGACACTGGACGGGCATGTAGTATTTATCCTTGGCCCGCACGGGATGATGATAATCCGCTGTGCCACGTTCGAAGTCGATCCCGCCTTTCTGCATTTCAAAGACGCGGATATAACTTTGGTGAGTCGCGCGATCGTGGTTATTTTCGCGGTGGCATGCTTCAGCGCATCGTCGGCAACCGATGCAAATACTGAGATTCAAGGCATACGCGAAGACCACACCGGGCAGGGGCTTGTGATCGCGAATCACGACCGGTCGCCCCGTTTCCCGCCGGGCATCATCGGTGAGACGATTCAAAACGTCTTGCAACTCCGAAGGGGTGAGTTCTCGGTAGTGCTTCTGCAAGAAGTCATCGACATTCTGGTCATCGGCCCATTCGACCAACGGTCGAAGCGCGGTGGCCCAAGCAGCCAGTCCCAGGGTCGCGGCTCCTGCTTTCATCACCGTTCGTCGGGTCACTTCACCGACCACGGGTAGCTCGATAGCACGTCGCTCAGTCATGATTCCTCCGCACAGGCTTTCGGTCGTTCGGTCCGGGTGCCGGTAACACGGTCGGATACCTCGGACCATGCGGGGCATGACAATCGATGCAGTTGTTACGCTGACGGTCGCCACGACTCAGGTCCCAATATCCGGTCATTCCTCCGTGAGCTCCATGCAAAAAATCGCGGTACTGTGGTCCATGACATTGAGCGCAGAGCAGCATGACGTCGGCGTAGGCGAGCGTGGTGCCATCGGCCCGGCGTAACGTCTCGTACCCCTCGGCGGGGTTGTGGCACGCGGTGCAGGAAAGCTGGCCGTGGCTCCCTACGACATGTTGATGAAACCGGTTGAGAGGTTGCCCCAAACGATGCGAAGGATCCGGGGGCCGCGTCGTGTGACAAGAGGCACAGGCCAATGTCACGGGTTGCTGCCTTTCATCTCGAATCGAGGTGGCAACTCGGGGCGAGCCTTCAGGTGTTCGGATGATCACTCGACCTGGGGGCGATGCCACGATCTTGGCATCGGTGTGCGTTTGTTCGCCAGGGACGATGTGCGAATTCGGGCCACACGCACCGGACCACGGACCGAGAGCCGCACAGACGATTGCATAACGAAGCCCGCGCCAACAAGACGTCGCGCCGGGGAGAGGCCCTTTTTTCACGCGGTTCAGAGGAGGTTGTTCTGTCAATGGGCCTGACATCGTTGAATTCTCGCTCTTTGGGCACGCGGGCTGCGTCATAGGAACCGCGTGCCAACCGCGACGAGGTTTTGCTCAAGAGGCAACAAACGGGGTTCGGAATCAACCGAATGATGACCAGCGGCCTACTCGTCTGTTTGGCATCGGAAACCAGCTTGCGGGAACAGGCAATGGCCGAACTGCGATCATGCCCGCAATTGACCCTAGGCGAACAGCAAGGATCGTGGTTGACGGCCGCGTTACAAACCGACGACGCCGAAGAATCTGAACGTTGGCATCACTGGATGCAAGAGATTCCCGGCGTTCGTGCCGTGGAAGTTGTTTTTGTGCATTGGGACGATGACGAAGCAGGAGTAGGGCGTCATGAACCTCGCTGATGCAAATCGTCGAGATTTTCTCCGCACGACGGCGTTGTCAGCGGCAGCATCCGCCTTGGCCGCGCGGGTCTCGGCTCGGGGACCAACTCCCCCGGGCGGCCGGGAACTGCCGGTCGTCCCGGGCGTCGCCTGGGACAAAGCGCCGTGTCGCTTCTGCGGTACGGGCTGCCATGTCCAAGTCGGGGTCGCCAACGGCAAGGTGGTCGCCATCTCCGGCGATCGTGACGCCGAGGTCAATCAAGGCCTCCTCTGCGTCAAAGGTTATCACGTCGGTCATATCTTGTACGGCAAGGATCGACTCACCACGCCGCTGCTTCGACGCGACGGTCAGTTCGTTCCCATCTCCTGGGATGATGCGATCGATGTCATCGCGCAACGTATCCTGGCGGCTCCGGACAAGTTCGCCTTTTATGGCTCCGGCCAATGGACGGTGGGGGAAGGTTATGCGGCGAACAAGTTCATCAAAGGGGGATTGTCAAATAATCACATCGATCCGAATGCCCGGCTCTGCATGGCATCGGCGGTTGTCGGGTATATCAGCACCTATGGCATCGACGAACCTTATAATTGTTACGATGACTTCGATCATTGCGATGTTCTCATTTTGTGGGGCAACAACTTCGCCGAGATGCATCCTGTCCTGTTCAGTCGCTTTATTGATCGCAAACTAAGAGGGGAGAAAATCACGCTGATCGATTTGGCGACCCGATGGACCCGGAGCAGCGAGCGTGCCGATCATGTGATGATTTTCCAACCACATACAGATCTCGCAATTGCCAATTGCATTGCGTATCAAGTTATCGAAGCCGGGGCGGTCGCGCGCGAGTTCGTCGAGCGGCATTGCGTATTTCGTAAACCGTGGAAGCAGCCGGGCGAGCCACAGACCTTGTTAGGCGAACCGTGTGGTTTCGACGAATATAAGCAGCTCATTTCGAGCTACACGCCCGAAGCCGTCTCGCAAATGTCGGGACTGTCCGTGGAACAATTACGTCTGTTGGGTCGTTTCTTTATCGATCGCTCGAAGAAGGTGTGCAGTGTTTGGTGCATGGGAGTGAACCAACACACGCAAGGGACGGCGATGAATAATTTACTTCATGCGATCCATTTGCTGAGTGGGCACTGGGGAAGGCCGGGAGATGGGCCGCAGTCGCTCACGGGCCAGCCTTCGGCCTGCGGGACGGTGCGCGAAGTGGGGACCTTGGCTCACGGCTTGCCCGGGGACCTCCGCGTGGACAACCCGGAACACGCCGCCTCCGCGGAAAAGCTCTGGAACCTGCCGCCGGGTCGCATCAACCGCAAACCTGGCTATCACACGGTCCTGATGTGGGAAAAGTTCTGCACCCCCAGCGATCAGGGCGGTGACATCCACACCATCTGGGTGCAGGTCACCAATCCCGGACAATCGCTGCCCAACGCGAAGAAACTGTTCGAGGCCAAGCAGCGACTACCGGATAAGTTTTTGATCGTGTCCGACATTTACCCGACCACGACGACCCGCCTGGCCGACTTGATCTTACCCTCGGCGACTTGGGTGGAGAAGAACGGTATCTTCGGCAACTCCGAACGTCGGACGCAGCAGTGGTTCAGAATGGTCCATCCGCCGGGGGAAGCTCGCGATGATTGTTGGCAGACGATTGCCGTCGCTCGGCGACTGTACGATTTAGGCTTTCCCGGGATGAAAGATAAGGACGGCAAGTTTCTCTTTCATATGCAGGATGACGAGGGGAAAGAAGTCGAGATCTGGAAATGGGACCAATATTATGGTCGTATCAATGTGGATGAGAGGTTGTATGAGGAGTATCGGCCATTTACTCGCATCAAACATAAGGATGTCGCGCCTTACTCGGAGCTTGTGAAGTCACGAGGAATGCGTTGGCCCGTGGTGCAGCAGCCCGACGGGAGTTGGAGAGAAACTCGGTATCGGTTCATCGAGGGAATGGATCCTTTCGTGAGTTCAGGCAAGGGTGTCCAGTTCTATTATTCCGTCGGGAAAGATGATCGAGCGGTGATTTGGTTCCGCCCGTATGTTCCCCCACCGGAGGCTCCCGATGCCGAGTACCCCTTCTGGCTCGATACCGGGCGCGTACTGGAGCATTGGCACACAGCAACAATGACGGGTCGGGTGGCCGTGCTGAAACGTGCCATGCCTGCCGGATATGTGGAGATGAATCGCGAGGATGCGGCGGAGTTGGGAATTCGCAACGGAGAGAGGGTGCGGTTGCACACTCGACGGGGGTCATTGGAGTTGCCCGTCTGGATCGACGGGCGGGGTCGATGTCCGCGTGGCCATCTGTTTGTGCCGTTCTTTGACGAAAATCGCCTCATTAATCGTCTCACACTAGATGCGCATTGTCCGTTCAGCAAAGAACCGGACTTCAAGAAGTGTGCGGCTCGAGTGGAAAAAGTGATGGCGTGAGGGATGAAAGATGGAAGAGGATCGTCCCGCATCGGGCGGACAACAGATCGACCGTCGGATACCCGAACCATTCCGTCGATTCATTCCGATTGTCGCTACAACCGGCATTGCATTGGCGGTCGTCGGGTTTGTGACGGGGATTCGTGAGCCGCTGCCGCCACCCAAGATTCTTGGCACCGAAGCGATGCTCGCGGGGTCGGCCCCGGCGGCCGTCGATTATGCGGATCTTCCGAATGCTCCTTGGAAGCGCGACGTGCCGCGATCGTCGCTGGAGGCGCTTCAAGCGGCGCGACCAGGCATCTTTGAGGTCGTTCTTCGCACCGAAGAATCCAAACAGGCGGCGCTCGCCGATCGGGCAAAAAACCGAGCGTTCGACGGGGCACCTCCGACGATTCCGCATCGGGTCGACTCGACGTCGGCACCCGCCTGCCTCGCTTGCCATGGTCAAGGGTTGATAGTCGGCGAACGCATCGCCACAAAAATTTGTCATCCGCCTTTCTCGAATTGCCTTCAATGTCACGTCGAAGTGTCGAACCGCGATGCGGAACTCACGGTCGAGAATCTTTTCGCGGGTCGGCTCCGATCGGGTCCGGGAGAACGTGCCTCCCCCGGAGCCCCGCCGACCATCCCGCATTCGGTGTTCCTGCGGTCCGACTGCTTGAGTTGTCATGGTTGGGTGGCCCGTCCAGGGATCCGGACGACGCATCCCTGGTTCAGTGCGTGTACTCAATGTCACGTTGCCGCCTCGGTGTTGGATGGTTTCCCTGATTTTTCGAGTGCCCGATGAACCCCTCCACGACGCCCGGGCTGGCTTTTCCCCCACTGGTCGAGGCGAGCCTCGACGAGGCGATGTTGCGCCAACTCATCGAGGACTGGGTTCATCATGCAGACCTCTGCGCGGTGCGGCAGAAGGGGGCGAAGACGGTTTTCGCGGAGGAATCCAAGTCCGCCGTGCTTGAAAGAGCCGTCGAGCTTTTGCGGACTCGATCTTGCCGTGCCCTTCAGGTCGAGTACTTGTACGAGGGTGCTCGCTGGACGGATACCGTTTTCGCACTGCCTCAGGGCTACCGACTTGTCCGGTGCCGGCACGATCCAATCGCGTGAGACTCGGAGAGGCGGAGGCAACTCGACCGAGATCGCGTCGGAGAAGAGATTTCTGTCTTTTCGCGTCCTCTCTTTGTGTTAGTGGTAATTGGAGAGCACGCCCCGGGGCACCTCCGTCTCCTTGGTAGGTGCTGCCGGCAGGTAGTCCAGGAACATTCCCGGGAGGCCGGAGTCCGGCTCATGGCGAAAGGTGACCATCTTGTCGTGCCGCTGGGGCCGTTGCTGACGCATCATGGGATCGACATCGGCGACGGGACCGTCGTCCATTGGTGCAGTGGCCAGATTGGAAAGAAAAAGCATCTCGGCGACAAGGTCCTCCGCAAGGTCGAGGCGCGAATTCGGCGAACGTCGTTCGATGAATTTTGCGAAGGCCAACCCTTTCACGTCCGATCATATGTCGACAGTTTCGATCCAGATGAGGTGGTGAATCGGGCGCTCAGCCGTGTTGGCGAGAGCGGCTACCATTTGATCTGGAACAACTGTGAGCACTTCGCGACCTGGTGCAAACGGGGCGATCTGAGCAGCGCCCAAGTCAGAGCGGTGAGCAAAGCGGTCGTTTCGGGGACGGCCAAAACCCTGGTGCGAGTTGCGGCGAAGAGCAGTAGCCGCTGGGCGATCCGATCCCTGGTTCGGGTGTCGAATCCGGCCCTGCTGTTGGCTCATGTGGCTCAGGCCGGGACGGAATTGGTGGCGTTAAATTGGGAATCGACTTCGCCCCAGACAGCGGAACAAATCGGGCGATGGGTGGGCGCGGGGAGCAGTCTGTTGATTGGAGGCATGGTGGCTGGTCCCGTGGGTGCCCTGGCAGGTCTGGCCTTGTGGGGAGTGGGTGAAGTGGCCAGCGATTCGATTCTGAAGGTGGGTAAGTTGAGGGACGGTTTTTTCTTCTCTTGAGGTGGTTCGTCGTCGCCGAAGGGTAGGGCCGCGATCGCT
>CAKZUU010000148.1 GCA_937922175.1 uncultured Gemmataceae bacterium | reverse complement strand
ACCGTCCGTCGCCGGGGCACTCCCATCTGGGTTCGACTCGTCAAGGGCGCTTACTGGGACTACGAAAATGCCCTCGCCGACCAGATGAATTGGCCCGTCCCCGTCTTCACCCGAAAATGGGAGTCCGACGCCCAGTTCGAGCGATTGACGCGCTTCCTGATGCAGAACTATCGCGACCTGCGCCCCGCCTTCGGGAGCCACAACATCCGCAGTCTCGCCCATGCCCTCGCTTGCGCGGATTACTACGACCTCCCTCCGGGGGCTTACGAGTTTCAGATGCTCTACGGGATGGCCGATCCGATGAAAAAAGTCATCGTCGAGATGGGCCACCGCTTGCGTGTCTACACTCCGTATGGTCAACTGCTACCCGGGATGGCCTATCTCGTGCGACGCTTGCTGGAAAACACCTCCAACGATTCCTTCCTGCGTGCCAGTTTCACCGAACTTCGTCCTGAGGAAGAACTGCTCATGAATCCGACGTTGGCCGCCCAATGGTCGCCTCGGGGAGGCACCACCTTCTCGAGGCGGACGATCGCCCCCGATGATTTCCGAAACGAGCCACACACCGACTTTTCCCGAGAGGATGCCCGAAGCGAGATGGCGTCGGCCCTGCGGGCAGTCGCTGGTCAATTCGACCGCAGCTACCCGCTGGTCATCGACGGCCAAACCGTGGAAACGGGGCAGTGGCTGTCGTCGCATGACCCGTCGCAGCATCAGCGAGTCGTGGGCCGCTTCGCCTTGGCACGACCATCGGACGCCGAGGCAGCCGTCGCCGCCGCACACGGGGCATTCCCGGCGTGGCGCGACACTCCCGCTGGCGATCGAGCCAAACTCCTCTTCCGTGCCGCTCAGATCATGCGTCGGCGGCGATTCGAGCTGACCGCCTGGGAGGTGTACGAGTGCGGCAAGCCGTGGCGCGAGTCCGATGCGGACGTCGCGGAGGCCATCGACTTCTGCGAGTTTTATGCGCGGGAAATGCTGCGTTTGGACAATCCCCGGCGGCGTGACGTCTTGGGGGAGGAAAACGAGTATTTCTACGAGGCTCGCGGCGTGGCCGTGGTCATCGCTCCGTGGAATTTCCCCTTGGCGATCCTCTGCGGCATGACGTCGGCCGCGTTGGTCTGTGGAAACCCCGTCATCATGAAACCGGCCGAGCAATCGTCCGTCGTGGCGGCGAAGCTGATGGAGGTGTTTCAAGAGGCGGGCGTCCCCCCGGGAGTGTTGCACTATCTGCCGGGCCGGGGCGAAGAAATCGGTCCGATCCTCGTGAATCATCGCGATGTCGCCGTCATCGCCTTTACCGGCTCGCGGGGTGTGGGATTGTCGATTCATCGCCAAGCGGCCGAGACTCCCCCGGGGCAAGACCATGTCAAGCGGGTCATCGCTGAAATGGGCGGGAAAAATGCCATCATCGTCGATGCCGACGCGGATCTGGATGAAGCGGTCAAGGGAGTGGTGGACAGCGCCTTCGGATACGCCGGCCAAAAATGCTCGGCCTGCTCGCGGGTGATCGTGCTGGAACCGATCTACGACACCTTCTTGCCGCGGTTAATCGAGGCCACCCGTAGTTTGAGGATCGCCCCGGCCGAAGATCCGGCTTGCTTCGTCAGCCCGGTGATCGACGGCGAAGCTCGCGACCGTATCTTGCGGATGATCGAGCAGGGGAAAACCGAAGCGAAGTTGGCGTACTCGGCCGACTTGGGAGCCTTGGCCCATGAGGGATTCTTCGTGCCCCCGACGATCTTCGTCGATGTTCCTCAAAGCGCCGTGATTGCCCAGGAGGAAATTTTCGGCCCAGTCCTCGCCGTCATGAAAGTCCAAACCCTCGACGAAGCGATCGACTTGGCCAACGGAACGGCGTACGCGCTGACCGGCGGGCTCTTCTCGCGCAGTCCGGCTAACATCGCCGAGGTTCGTGGGCGCTTCCGTGTCGGCAACCTCTACATCAACCGCAAAATTACCGGAGCGTTGGTGGACCGCCAGCCGTTCGGCGGCTTCAAGCTGTCCGGGATCGGTTCCAAAGCCGGCGGACCGGATTATCTCCAACAATTCCTGTTGCCCCGAGCCATCTGCGAGAATACGATGCGCCACGGCTTCGTTCCCACCCCGCCTTCGACTCATTGAGGCGATTTCCCCGCGTCGTTCGGGAGTCTTCCGATGCGACTGAACCTCTCAAGCTGGCTTCTGGTCCTCGTTCCATTCGCCTCCCTTCAGGGCCAATCGGCCTCCGAATTCAAGGGCCACTCGGATTTGATTCACCACCTGGCGGTGAGTCCCGATGGTAAGCAATTGGCCACCGCCGGTTTCGACGGCACGATCAAACTCTGGGACCTCGCCACCGGGCAGAATACCCACACCCTCCAAGGCCATCAAGGACCCGTCTACTCCGTCGCGTATCGACCGGATGGCGCTTTTCTCGCTTCCTCGGGCCTGGATCGGTCGATCAAATTGTGGAACCTGGCCGACGGAAAACCCGCCGTCGAGATCAAGGCCCACGGCGATATCGTGGATGCCATCGCTTTCAGTCCCGATGGCAAGCTGCTGGCCTCCGGCAGCGCGGACAAGACCGTCCGACTGTGGCAAACTGCCGACGGCAAGGAGGTGAAGAATCTCGGTGCGCACGGCGGTTCGGTGTATGCTCTTTCTTTCAGCCCCGATGGAACGCGCCTCGCCAGCGTCGGGCAGGATCAGGTTCTCAAAATCTGGAGCGTCGCGGAACAAAAAGAACTGAAGTCGATTAAAGCCTCGACGATGGCTCTCACGGGAGTGGTATTCGCCCCCGATGGCCAGCGCGTCTTCGTCTGTGGTCTGGATCGGTTGATTCGGGCTTTCGACGTCGAGAGCGGCAACGAAGCGTTCCGACTAGGTCCGACCGAGGACGACCTGTTTGGCTTGGCCTGGTCCCGTGATGGTCGATTCCTCGCGTCAGTGGGTTATGCGGGTCACATCCGGGTTTATGATTTCGCGACGCCTCGCTCCGTCGAGAAGTCGATCGTCTTGTACCTGCCCGCTATCGGTCTCCGTCTGACCAAGGTGCAAATACCTCAGCCGGTGTTTACACACCGCATCATGTCGCCGGCGTATTGCATCACCTTCACGGCGGATGGCAAAGCCGTCTTGACCGGACACGCCAACCAACTCGCCATCGCGACCGTGATCCAGCGCTGAGGAGCCAGCCCTAAGGCAGATGTCCGTCACCGCGCTCTGACCAACCAGATGTCGTCGATGCGGTACAACGGCGAAAGCTCGGCGGGCTCGACCATGCGGCCGATCACCCCGATCACGTCGCCATTGCGGAATGACTGCAAGCGTTCGTCTTCGACGAGCCGGACTTTCCCGCCCCATTCGTCCTCGACAGAAGGATCGCAGTATCGCAGACAGTAATAGCCCCGATGATGTCGCTCCAAAATTCCTTGCAGCCAGGAGCGGTCGGGATCATGTCCAAAATTGCCAGCGACGGTCCGACGTGAGCGAGTCGTGTTCGGCGGACTCGGCAAATCCTCGCCGATCGCGGTCGGCTTCGGCCGTTCGGCCGACTCACGCGCCGTCGGTTCTCCTGCCGGTCGGTCGTTCTCCAAAACAATCGCCAGCCCCTCCGGTAGCTCCACGACCGGCACACCCTTTTTCACCACCGAGGGGGGCAGCTCCCGATCGAACGACCGTACCGGCGATTGAGCAACGACCGTCGAGTCTGGCGGGGAAGGTGACGGAGCGACCACCGAATCATCCGACGTCGGCGCGACCTTGGCGAGGCCCGGGGGCGAACTCGTTTGACCCGATGCCCGGGTAATGGGACGCGGCTCGTGATCTTGGCTC
>CAKZUU010000147.1 GCA_937922175.1 uncultured Gemmataceae bacterium | reverse complement strand
GAAAACGTAAACGGTCTTGGAAGGCGAACAAAAGTTCGACAAACTGCTGGGTCGATAACCGGGCCAGGTTAGCCTCGTGTTCGGGACTGGCGACGATGACCTCGTGCAGACCAGGAGCGTCGGCCCGTTGAAACAGCCCCTTGCTGGTGCCCGTGGCCCCAGATTCACCTCGTACCGCCGGGAAGGTGTTCGGCACAACCCGTACCAACCACGATTCCGCATCCGGGCTCACGTAGGTGGCGGGGGGCGTTGAGGCCTCGTGCCCCCGGCAAAAAGGGCATTGGCCGAGCGGCTGTATCGGGACTTCCTCGGCAAACTCCACGGGGCGACCTAATCGGTCGGTGGAAATGATCACCCATCGGTCGATGATCGGATCCTTGCGCAACTCGGGCCGGGGCAATGGCTCGATGCGAAATTCAGGAACATGAAAGGCCAACATGCCGTTGCCGAAAGCCCCCTCCCGGATTGATGCCCGATCACGATAGCGCCCAGCGAGTTCTGATCAGTCTCTGAATTCTGCTGCCCTCGAACAAGACCGGAATCGATGAAATGATCGACCCGACGAAAATCGAAGCTATTTCGTAATGACGACACTCCGGGCGATCCGCTCCACCTCCGGTCGAAGCTCTCGGGCATTCTGCGGGACGATCCGGGCGGCCAGCGTCGCTCCGGCCTTGGCATCACGAACGATGAAGTAGTCGAGGATCAACCGCTCCCGATGCATTTCGACCTCGAAGGTGAACATCTCGACATCGGGATTTTCCTGAATTCGACGAGGAGCCGTCGCGCCGAGAAGTCGCGCCTTTTGCCCGTTCAAAAACTCACTCGACTCTTTGGCCAACTGCGAGGCGGTCGGTGTGTCACTCCGGGAAAGGGCTGTCAGCAGGATCCCGTTGCCGTTGTCGGCGTCGATCATGACCTGACGCCCCTGCTTGGCATGAACACGCCAACGACGAGGATAGAGAAACCGGAGGCCCAGATCGTCATCGTCAAAGAGCAAAAGCGTGTTGTCCGTGTCTTCGCGTAAGGAGACACCTTTGATCGATTCATCGCTCAACCTGGGATGATGATTCAACGGCTCGCGAGCCAAGGTGAAGGTCCCTTCAACGATGCCGGCCTCAATGCCACCTTCATCGAGCAGGACTTGCTTGCCCCGCAAAGACAACAGACGGAGGCAAGCAGTGTCGAGATCGAATAAGTAACGCCCCTCGAGCTCATGACGAGTGGGGCCATCCTCCCCGACCCCGTGAATGTTCCCCTCAAAGGTGACGACGGCCATCTTCCTTTCGCCCTCGGGTCGCACCTCCAGCAGTCGGCAGCGAAGCGACCCCTCGGGCTTTTCTAAATCCGTCAGCTCGCGAAGCGCCAGTCCATCGGCTTCCCAGCTGTCTCCGGGCCGAACGCCGGCCGATGGCAACAGCCCGCGCAACAGGGGGGTGAAGAGATCGACCCGGACCAATTCGATTTCGCTCAGGAGAAGAGGGCCATCCGGCGAGAACGGCGCTTTCAGATGTCCGTTGCGGAGGACGACGAGCCGGCGGACCGCGTCGCGGATCGTGCTCGCCATTACCTCCGGACCGACGGTTCGGCGAAAGTCGATCCGTTCATACCATCGGAGGACCCGAATGGGGAGGCCGTCGGCATCGCGTTCCAGGACACGCTCGACGTAATCCACCGAGCTTTCGTCCGTTTTGGTTAGAGTTTCTTGCTGTTTGCGGTCCTTTGTCTTGAGGAAGAACTTGGAGTTTCCGCGCATTCGGCTCTGAATGCGAAACTGCTGCCCGTCGTGGTATGTCTCGCTCATCCGGACCGACGGCTGACCCCACACGGGGGAAAACACCCCGACGGACACGCCCCACAGCGCCAACCACACCACGATTCGACCTGACATGGCGGAATCCTCGGACACTCCTGGCGTCGTTTGAGACCACCGCATCACAATTGTACTTGGACCGAAGCCGCAAGATGGGACCAACACGATGGAGGTTGCGGCGTTTTTTTTGATTACCCCGTTGGCTTTGCCGACTGCACAACCTGCATGACAGAGCGGTTGAGAAGAACAACTTTCAACTTGAGAGATTCCGCAACACAAAATCGCGTAACCGACCTGTACGTCTAAACAGTAGGAGAGTAAGTTAGTGCATCCAAGACTGGATTTTCTCGGCAAATAAAATAACCGTAAAAATTTAAATAAAAATAATTTATGTTAATTGTTGATGGTCAGACGGGTTGAATTGGACAGCATGGGTACAAAAGTTGCTCAAATGAAGCGAGGAACACAACGAATGAGAGCATGTCCGAGCGAATTGTTCGGCGTCCAAGACAACGGGTTGCATGTCGGCGCGTCATGAGATGCGGATGTGGGGTGTTATGAATGGAACATCTTACAGAGTCGAACCTTGCCCCCGATGTGGGGCATCCAACCAAGAAGCGGCATCGGGGCGAGGGTAAGTCGAATCCGACGAGAGGGAGGTAAGGTCAACGCGGTCGGGAACGAGAGGAGGGGCATAGCGGTGAGCGATTTTCGGATTGGTGCTTTGGAGCAGCTGGCAGAACAGGTTCGGTTTGCTCCTCCTGGGATTCGGCAGGAGCAAATGGAGCGTGTGCGCGCGTTGCTGGAGCAAGTCCGTCCGGGTCGCACTTATCCTTATCAGTTTGTGCACTACCGCATCACGAACCACCGCACGGACGAGTACCCCGGCTTGCTCATCGAGGCGGATGACCTTCGCCACGACTTGGGCCGGTTTTTGGATCGCTTAGCCCAGACGTTGCAGACAGGTTTGGAGTTGCCGACCGAGCCTTGGCTGACCTTGGCCGAGGTGAGCCGGCGTTTGGCCGTCTCCACCAAGACGGTCAGCCGATGGCGGAAGCATGGATTGATCGGCATCCAAGTGATGCAGCACGGACGCCGACAGCTGATGTATCCGCTATCGGTCTTGGAGCGATTCGTTGCAGAGCACCCCGAGCAGGTTGAGCGAGGCCGACGTTTCTCGCACCTCTCCCACGACGAAAAGAAGGAAATCATCCGACAGGCGCGCAATCTGGCGAATTTCGGCGGTTCGCTCACGGATGTCAGCCGACGCATTGCCCGATCCTTGGGACGCTCTCCGGAAACGGTGAGATACACCATTCGGAATCATGATCGCCGAGATCCTCATCAGGCGGTCTTTCCCAACATGAGCGGAACATTGGACCCGAATGCGAAGTTGCAGATTTTTAATTCCTACAGGAAGGGGATGACCGTGGAAACGTTGGCCAAACAATACCACCGGACGCGATCCTCGATCCACAAAGTGATCAACGAGGTGAAGGCGTATCGCCTGCTCAGCGCGCCGGTTGACTATATCTACAACCAAGAGTTCGACGACCCCAGCAAGGCCGCCGAAATTCTCGGTCCGATGCCGGATGAAGAGGGGTTCCAAGAGCAACTCCGCAGCAAGAAGGTGCCCAAGGATGTCCCGCCGGAGATGGCGCATCTGTATGAGTATCCCTTGCTCACGAGGGAACAGGAGTACCATCTGTTTCGGCAGATGAACTACCTCAAACACCAATTGCACCTGTTGCAGTCGGATCTGGATCCGCGACGGGCACGCTCCCAAGACCTCGATCGCATCGAGGAGTTGCAAGCGAAGATCAATTTTGTGCGGGATCGGCTCATCCGCTGCAACATGCGTTTGGTGGTCAATTACGCCAAAAAGCACGTGGGCCCCAGCGACAATCTGTGGGAGCTGATCAGCGATGGCAACATGTCGCTGATCCGGGCCGTCGAAAAGTTCGACTACTCCCGGGGCAATAAATTCAGCACCTACGCGAGCTGGGCCATCATGAAGAATTTCGCTCGCTCGATCCCGGATGAGAAAAGCCGGCGGGAGCGATTCCTCACTGGTCATGAGGAGATCTTCGAGTCCCGAGCCGACGTCCGCACCGACGAGCAGGAGCAACTCGCGCAGGCCGAGCAAGCAGCGGGCAAGATCAATCATCTGCTCGACATCCTCGAGCCTCGCGAACGGGAAATCCTCCGCATGCGGGCCGGGCTCGACAATGAGGAAAACCTCACCTTGGAGGAGATCGGTAAACGCTTAGGCATCACCAAAGAGCGGGTCCGCCAACTGAACGTCCGCATCATGAAAAAGCTGCGCGACTACGTGGCCGAACACCGCATCGACTGGTGATCGCGACCCGCTGATGTCGAACGATCGGCTCGGGCCCGGGGAGGCGGTATCCTCCCCGGGCTTGCTTGCTTCAGATGGCTCCTTTTTTTACATTTCTCGAAATCCCGACCCGAGGTTCATCGAGGTATTTCTGGGACGGCTCTTCCGGATCCTTCTGACGAAAGGAACAAGCGCATGGCGGCCCGATCTCGCTCGTCACGCCCCCAACAACTGTCCTTGCCCGCCCTAGTGCTTCTGATCCTCGTGGTTGCGCTCCTGTATCTCAGCCAATCGATCCCTTGGTCGACGCCAACTTCCTCGCTCCCCAAAGCTGCCCAGCCCGGGGAATACCTTTTCTGCACGTGGAACGTCGAGAATCTGTTTGATGACATCAACGACTCTCGCAACCCCGACGACGAAGAGTACGACAATCGCTTCGCCGACAACCCAGACGATCTTCGATTCAAACTGCGTCAGTTAACAACGGCCCTTTTGCGATTAAATGACGGCAAAGGACCCGACATTCTTTGCGTCCAAGAGGTGGAGAGCAAACGAGCCGCGGAACTTCTGACCGAGTCGCTGAATCGCAGTCTACCTGCCGGGGCGATTCCGTACACGACCGTGGTCATGGAACCGGTGACCGCGGGTCGGCACATCGCGCCGGCGGTGATCAGTCGCTTACCCTTGAATTCCCGTTATCCGCCCCGGTTGCCCAATCGGAGGCAACGAATCCTCGTGGTGGGTCTGATGGCCGGCGGGCATGAGCTGACGGTTTACGCGACCCATTGGACATCGCGGCAAAGCGATACCACGGGTGAGCGGCGGGCCAGCTATGCTGACCTGGTTTATGGCGATGCGAACCGGATTTTTACGCGAAATCCCAAAGCCGACATCATCGTCTGTGGCGATTTCAACGATTCGCCTGTCGATTCCAGCGTGCGCGTGAATCTTCGCACCGCTGACCTCGCGACGACCAAGCAATCGCGGGAGCTGAGATTTTTCAATTTGTTGGAGGGCAAAGATCCTGGCGAGTTCGGGACTCATTATTACGGTCGATTGGTGATTTACGATCAAATCTGTGTTTCTCCCGGATTACTCGACGAGGAGGCCTGGACTTGCGAGCCGGACACATTACAAGTGATCCACGAGGGGTTATGCGACCCGGGATCTCGCGCAAGAAAACCATGGAGCTTCGGCAAAGCCGATCGGCCCGTGGACAAACGAGGCTACAGCGACCACTTTCCGGTGGTCGTCCGGCTTCGAGTTCGGGAGCACCAAGAAGGGCCATGACGCGAGATTTCGGCCGCCGTGTGTCCTGTTGATGTGCCGGAGACGATGAAGGGGCCGAGTTGCGTGGCCCGATGTTTTTTTACAAACCGAGGTCACCGATGGAGTTACCCAGCCGCCCCAAGAATGACCGTTACACTCGGCCAGGAGAATACCGAGAGATCGAGGGACGTTTACGGCGGCTGCCGGGCAACGCCGAGGTTCCCTGTGTCGTGGCATACTCGTTTGACATGCGAACGCGCCTGGGTCCGTTTCTCTTTGCAGACATGCGTTTGCTGACCGCCGGACCGAGGGCCGTCGGGGCGGCCCTCTATTCCGCCGGTCTGACACAAACGCGAATTGTCCAGACGCAGTGGAATCCTCGTTTCCGCCCCAGTCAAGCGCGGCTGGACGGTCGGATCCCGCAAATGCTGTTCGTGTCGAGTATGCAAATCCACTCGGCCAAAGCGTATTCTCTGATCGCCGATGCTTACAGTTTGGGTGAGGCGCGTCCCCTGATCATTGCGGGTGGAGCCAAAGCGATCTACGAGCCTTGGGATTTTTTCGGGTTCGATCCCGAACGACGCCTCAGCGCCGACCTGGTCTGCACCGGCGAAGAGTTTGTCCTGATGCAATTCCTGGAGCGGCTGATGACGCATCGGGGCCGAAATGAACATCCCCGCGAGGCCTTCCATCGACTGAGGCAGGAAGGAGCCTTCAACGACATCCCGGGTCTCGTTTTCCGTGAGGGCGACGCCGATGAACCACTCGGCCGACTCCTCGACACAGGTATTCAGCGATTAGTGCAAGATTTGGACGAACTGCCTCATCCGTTGATCGGCATGCACTTGTTGGAGCCCCCGCACCGCCGCTCTCGTTTGTCACGCCGCCCGCTGCCGATCCACAAGATCAAAAGGCACGCAGGAGCCGCGTCGCTCGTGACGACCCACGGTTGCAAGTTTCATTGCCCGTACTGTCCTATCCCGGCCTACAACCAGTTCACATTCCGCTACAAAAGCCCGCAACGTCTTCGTCGAGAAATGGAAGACATCGGCAACGCGACCGGTATCACCCGATTCTTCGGGACGGATGACAACTTTTTCAACAACCGAGAGACGGTCGAAGAAACATTCCGCGAATTGGCCAAGGGGCGCGTCCTCGGTAAGCGATTCCGTGACAAAGTCTTTTTCATGACCGAAGCCACCGAGTACGACGTGTACAAGAACCGCGACTTGCTGCCGTTGTGCCGCGAGGGAGGCTTGCGAGCGATTTGGTTCGGCATCGAAGACATGACGGCCGAGTTGGTCAAGAAAGGTCAAAGCCCGGAAAAGACGAAGGAACTGTTCAACCTGCTGAACGAACACGGCATCTGCCCGATGGCCATGATGATGCACCACGATGGCCAGCCGCTCTACACTCGGGGGGAACTGTACGGCATCGTCAATCAAGTCAACTTTTTAAGAAAGACCGGGGCCGTCAGCGCACAAATCACCATCCTGACGCCGAGTGTCGGTAGCAAGTCCTATGAAGAACCGTTCCAAGAAGGGATGGTGATCGATGAAGCGAACGGACACAAAGTGGAGGATTACCACTTTGATGGCAATCATTGTGTCGCCACCAACGATCCGATTCCGTGGCGAAAACAATTGAACCTTTACCTCTCGTATGCCACCTTTTACAACCCGCTGAATTTCTTCCGTGCCGTGATCAACTGGCGTGACCCGGTATGGCGAGTGCGCGTCATTTACCAAGCGTTGGGCATGGTCGGATTGATTCGTTCCGTGAAGACGGGTTTCCGTTGGTTACGCGACCTGTATGTGGGTCCGGTCCGCAAGAAGCCCGCGCCCCCACGGAAAAGGTTGGAAATGGTCACCGTCACTCCGCCGAGCACACTCCCGGACCGGCGATCTTGGCCGGCGATCCGGGAGACAGTCAACTTGCCTTTACTTGGCTCGCTTCAGCACGAACATGTTGGTTGACTCGCCCTCCTTGCTCTCAAACTGCTTCGGCGGGGTCTCGCCCATGGAGTTATAGCAAATCTTCAAAACTTCCCCGTCCATCGCGATGATACCCACCGCCCTCATCCCCGCCCCAAACGGGCTTTCCGTGATCTCCATTTCGATCACCGCGGGGCTTTTACTCGCGTCGATCTTGTATTTGATCACGAACTTATTCATTTCGTCCTGAAGGGTGATGGTCTCCTTCGTGATGGTGACCGTCCCCTTTTGAATGAGTTCCAAATTGGAGTCGGCACCCGATTTCTTTCCTGCCGTATAAGTCCACTTCCCCAAAATCTTTTCGGCATCGAACTTTTTCTCGTCCGCCGAAACAACAGAACAGCCGATGGCGAGACAAACCAGCGACTTGACCCAATGCGACATTGTCTTCCCCTGATTTTTGGACCTAGGAAAGGAGACGGACACAGTCCGCAGCGACAGGATACGATTGGCGGCCCCGATTGGCCAATGATTTCCCGACGCCCAACCGACGCCGCCCCTCCGGTTCGACGCCGGTTGATTAATCGCGCAGCTTGATGCTGATATACTTGGTTTCGAGATAGGCTTCCAAGCCCTCGTGCGCCAGTTCGCGCCCCAACCCCGACTCTTTCATCCCGCCAAAGGGACATTGCGGCGTCGCCGGCACCGGATCATTGACACCGATGATGCCAGCCTCCAAACCTTCGGCGAGCCGCCACATCACCGTCAGGTCGTTGGTGAAGACATAGGCCGCCAAGCCATACCGCGTGTTGTTGGCCGCGGCGATGACGTCGTCGAGTTTGGAGAAATCCAACAGCGGCATCACCGGCGCGAACGGCTCTTCGACAAGAATTTTGCAATCGGGCGACGGATTCTTCAGCACGGTCGGCTCGAAGAAATAACCGCGCTCGAATCGTTCGGAGCGCTTGCCCCCCGTCAGCAGTTGCGCTCCGTGCTGGACCGCATCTTCGATGAGGATTCGCGTCGACTCAAGAGCTTTTTTC
>CAKZUU010000146.1 GCA_937922175.1 uncultured Gemmataceae bacterium | reverse complement strand
GGACGGGCCTGTCATCCAAGCCTCATACACCCGGGCGTTGAATCGCGGTATTCGGTTGGAAGAGATCTTTGCCGCCTTGCAGAGTTGCCGTGCCGACCTCGCGACCCCCTTGGTAGGGATGGTCTCGTACTCTTTGGTGTATCGAAAACGACCGGAGGTATTTGTTCGGCAGGCGAGTCGGTCGGGGCTATCGGGCCTGATCGTGCCGGATTTGCCCGCCGACGAAGCGGAAGACTTCGCACGATTAGCGAGACAACATGGTCTCTTGCCGATCATGCTGGTTTCCCCGACGACACCGCCGAAACGCATGGAACGCATCCTTCGCCTGGCACAAGGCTTCCTCTACTGCATCAGCGTCACCGGCATCACGGGGGAGCGAGAACAGTTGCCCGAGCGGGTCCGGGACTACCTCGCTGGGCTGCGGAAGATGACTCATTTGCCTCTTTGTGTCGGCTTTGGGATCAGCCGGCTCGAACATGCCTCGATGCTGCGCGAATGGGCGGACGGAATCATTGTCGGCAGTGCGATCGTGCGTCGGCTCGAACACGCATCTGCTTCCCCCGCCGACACGTTGCGTGAGTTGGGGCAGTTGGTCCGCTCTTTGATGGATGCGTTGAATCCGCAAGGATTGTTGACAACTTCCCAAACGGGTTGATACGCTGGAAGGCAAAAGTCGGAAGCGGCGAACTCAAAACATGCCGACGGAATGGACTGCGGCCGATGTCGCCGAAATTCTGGAAAACTGCCAACGGACGATCCGCTATCGCTTCCGGCAGCCGGAGCTTCTACGCGCTGCTTTGACCCACACTTCCGGTGCTAATACCCGGGCCGCCTCGAACGAACGTTTGGAATTTCTCGGCGATGCGGTGCTTGGTCTGATCTGTTGTGAGCAACTCTTCCACCGCTACCCCAACTATCACGAAGGCGACATGACCAAGATCAAGTCGTTGGTGGTGAGTCGGCGGATCTGCGCTCTGATCAGCCAGCAGTTGGGTTTGGACAAGTATCTTTTCCTTGGCAAAGGAATGGGACACGCCAAGGAGTTGCCGGCCAATGTCCTCGCCGACGTCTTCGAGTCCTTGGTGGCAGCGATCTATCTCGACGGCGGGTTGGAGGTGGCCCGTCGCTTCGTTCTGCATTGGCTGACTCCGATTATGGAACGGGTCTCGGCCGAAGCCCATGCCGGAAATTTCAAGTCCCTGCTGCAGCAAGTCGCTCAGCGGGAATTCGGAGAGACCCCTCGTTATCTGGTCCTCGACGAACAAGGACCTGACCACAACAAGTGCTTCAAAGTGGCGGCTCAAATCAACCAACGTAATTTCATCGCGGCCTGGGGGCGAAATAAAAAAGAGGCGGAACTAAAGGCCGCCATGAACGCCTTGGCCCAGATTCAGGGCAAACCTGTGCCCTTCCCGGCGGATTGATGATGTCTTTTCATGATTATGTCATCTGGTGCGATCGTCCCGGTTGCTCCCAGCGCGCTGTCTTCAAAATCGCCTCTCGCTGGTCCGACGGCCTGGTCGATGAACTGAAGACCTATTCGTTATGTTGCGCCGATTGTCTGGATGATCGGCTCCTGCTCGCTCGATCCAAACAAGCTCAAGCCCGCTTGGCTGCGGGTGAGACGCTCGATCCGCCGGCCGTCTATCGGCTGAAGCGCGGCGCGAGGGATCGAGAGTTGGAGCGTCTCTGATTCGGCGGAGGATCGCAGTCCGCGGATTTCCTTGCTCCTCCGACCTGCCCGATCGAATCGTTCGCCGAACTCGCCAAATCGCGGGGCGCTGCCTAAGATGAGGGTGTCGCCAGGGGTGCCCCATCGGGCTGAGATAATACCCTTTGGACCTGATCCGGTTCGTACCGGCGTGGGAAGGCGCGATCGCATCCGGCACTTCTTGCGACATCTCTTTTTTTAGGGAAACTGACCATGACGCAGATTGAAGCCGCGCGGCAGAACATCGTGACGCCGGAGATGGAATATGTCGCTCGCCGAGAAAATTTGGACCCGGAACTGATTCGTTCAGAGGTCGCCCGCGGCCGAATGGTCATTCCGGCGAACAAGATTCATTTGCAAAAGCGGTTGGAACCGATGGGGATTGGCGTGGCGGCCCGCTGCAAAATCAACGCCAACATCGGTAATTCCGCGGTCACGGGCAAAATCGAGGACGAATTGGACAAATTGCACACCGCGGTCCATCTCGGGGCCGACACGGTCATGGACCTGTCCACGGGCGGTAACATCGACGCGATCCGCCAAGCCATCATCGATGCGTCACCGGTCCCGATCGGCACGGTCCCCATTTATCAGGCGATTCAGCATGTCAAGGATGTCGCCGACCTGGCGCCGCGGCAATTGTTGGACATGGTGGAACATCAAGCCAAGCAGGGCGTGGATTATATGACGATCCACGCGGGGATTTTGTTGGAGTATCTGCCCCTCACCACGAAACGCATCACGGGGATTGTCAGCCGAGGCGGTTCGCTCATCGGCGCGTGGATGATCACTCGACACGAACAAAACCCTTGGTATACCCACTTCGACGAGTTGTGCGAAATCATGCACGCCTACGACGTGACGTTCAGTCTGGGGGACGGCCTGCGTCCGGGTTGCTTGGCGGATGCCAACGACGAGGCTCAATTCGCCGAGTTGAAAACCCTCGGCGAACTAACACTCAAGGCCTGGCAACATCAGTGCCAGGTGATGATCGAAGGGCCGGGCCATGTCCCGATGCATCTGATCAAGATGAACGTGGAGAAAGAACGCGAACTGTGCCACGAGGCGCCTTTTTACGTCCTGGGGCCTTTGGTGACGGATATTGCCCCGGGGTACGATCATATCACGAGCGCGATCGGGGCCGCCATCGCGGGAGAAGC
>CAKZUU010000145.1 GCA_937922175.1 uncultured Gemmataceae bacterium | reverse complement strand
GGTGAATGGCAAAAAGATCATCGATCATCCCACCTATCGCAGCCATCTCCGAATCGATTGGCATCGGGCATCGTTAGTGTTGAGAGCCGGCGAGAATGTCATTCTTGTAAAAGTATGTCAGTGTCCCGCACCGCCAGTTCGGGCTCCGGGACCCCCAGCCAAGTGGGAGTTCTTGCTCCGTCTCGTGGACACACAGGGCCGCGGGGTTAAGACAGTCGTGAATTTGCCTCACACCAACAATTAAGATAAGGAAGGAAACAATCATGCGAATAATTTGGGTTATTGGCATTCAGTTGATATGGGTGTCGGTGGGTTGGTCAACGGACTGGCCTCAGTGGCGGGGGCCAAAGGGTGATGGTCGTGGCCCGACAGGACCGTACCCCGTGCAATGGTCGCCAACAAAGCATGTCAAATGGAAAACGGCCGTCCCCGGTGCCGGAAATTCTAGCCCGATTATCTGGAAAGATAAGGTATTTCTAACGGCAAGCACAGGCTTGGACCACCGAACACTCCATCTGCTATGTTATGATCGATCGAGGGGAAGACTTTTGTGGGAAAGCCGCTTCTTTGCATCGCCGGCCCCATCTCCCTTTGCCGGCTTTCCCCCGGAACGGGGCCATGCTGCTCCGACGCCCGCCACGGATGGCGACATCGTGGTCGGCTTGTTCGGCTCGGGAGACCTCGTCGCCGTTGATCTTGACGGACGGTTACGTTGGTTTCGCGCTCTAGCGGCGGAGTATGGTCCATTCCGCAATGAATACGGCATCGGCGCGTCGCCGATTCTGCATCAGGGTACGGTGTATGTTCAAATTGACCATGATACCGAATCGTATCTTTTGGCGGTCGATGCGAAAACGGGATCGACCAAATGGCGCTCTCAACGACGAACGAAGGATAACTGGGCGACGCCTCTGATTGCTCAGGTGGGAAACCGTCATGTGTTAATTGCGCTGGGCACTCACACTTGCATCGCTTACGACGTTGAAAACGGCTCGGAGGTGTGGTCATTGAATGGGTTCGAGCGTTTGTGCAGTGTGACACCAATCGCGGACCGTGGAATTCTGTATGCGACCTCGGGGCCCCGGGGCGAAGTCATGGCCGTGGACTTGGTGAGTGCTCGGAAGGGACAGTCTCCGACCATCCTTTGGCGGTCGAAGAAGATAGGTCCGTTTATTCCCTCACCGATCCTCGTGGGTGAATACCTTTATGTTTTGGATGACGGGGGTTTCATCACTTGCCTCGAAGCGAAATCAGGACAAGAGCGCTGGAAGGAACGACTGGGAAGTCGAGGGCGGGCATCGCCGGTGGCCGCAGGCGACATCATTTACTTCACGGGACTGGACGGAACGACGCTGGTGTTGCGGGCTGACGGGCGATTTGAACCGGTGGCGAAAAACAAAATGGGCGAGGACGTTGCCGCATCACCGGCGCTGGCCGATGGTGACATTTTGATCCGTTCGGAGAAACATCTGTGGTGCATTAGTATAAGATGAAAACCGCACAATAACGGTCGGATCAAACGTTGGTGCCGGGTCATCGTTGACTACACACCGGCAGCGACGAGCGATGGGAGAAGAAGAGATGGACCTCGGATTAAATGGGCGCGTCATCATCATTACTGGTGGCGGACGAGGGATCGGAGGAGCGATCGCGCAGGCAGTGGCGATCGAAGGGGCCACCGCAGCCATCGTGAGTCGCGATGAAGGTGAGAACTCGGCCGTGGTGCAACGGATTGCGGAATCGGGCGGACACGCCATCGCCGTCACGGCCGAGTTGACAGAAACCAGCGAGTGTCGACGAGCGGTGCAGGAGATCGCCGCGCGACTGGGGAAGATCGACGCGCTGGTGAACAATGCCGGCGTCAACGATCGTGTGGGCTTGGAGGATGGTAGTCCGGAGCGATTTATATTATCGTTGCGACGGAACCTAACACATTATTATGAGATGGCTCATTTCGCTTTGCCGGAACTCAGGAAGAGCCACGGAGCGATTGTCAATATCTCTTCGAAGGTGGCGGAGACGGGTCAAGGTGGCACGTCGGCCTACGCGGCGGCGAACGGCGGAAGGAATGCCCTGACCCGGGAATGGGCCGTGGAATTGGCCCGTTACCGAATTCGCGTCAATGCGGTCGTGGTGGCCGAGTGCTGGACTCCGATGTATCAGGAGTGGATTCGCTCCCGACCGGACCCCGAGGCGCTTCGACACCGCATCGAACAGCGGATTCCCTTCGAGCAGCGAATGACCCGCCCGGAAGAAATCGCCGACGCGGTCGCTTTTTTGCTATCCGACCGGGCAAGTCATATCACGGGCCAACTGCTGCACGTGGACGGTGGGTACGTGCACCTTGATCGGGCATCCACCGAGTGACCGCGAACGTCAAGTGATCGTCACGGTAAGCCGGTCCGCCGGGCAAAGACGCTGGTAAAGTTCGGCGTAAGCAGTGATGGTATCTTCCAGGCGGAAATCGCGAAGGGCACGTTGCCGCGCTGCCTGACCCAGAGAGTTGGCAAATTGCGAATCGTCGAGCAACCGCAGCAAAGCCTGAGCAGTCGCCGAGACGTCGCCCCTCGGCACGAGAAGGCCATCGACTTGATCCGTCACGAGTTCGGGGTTGCCACCGACGGCTGTGACGACGACCGGCAGGCCGGCGGCCATCGCATCCATCACGGTCAGGGAGGCAGCCTCGCTGAGCGACGTCATGGCAAAGATGTCGGCTGCACGCATGAGTTCAGGTATGTCGCGGCGAAGGCCGAGGAAATGAACGCGCTCGGCGAGACCCAAAGATGTGGCAAAGGACTCCAACTCGCCGCGAAGGGGACCGTCGCCGGCAAGAAGCCAATGGAAGTCGGGGCGCTGTGCGGCCACTTGAGCGAAGGCGCGGAGCAAAGTGGCATGGTCTTTAACCGGATGGAGCCGGGCGACGGTGAGG
>CAKZUU010000144.1 GCA_937922175.1 uncultured Gemmataceae bacterium | reverse complement strand
CCAGGTCTTGGGCATGGGTGGCCATGACACCATCGTCAATGAACTCGGTTTGGCTGCCACCCTCGACGGAGGCGATGGCAACGACTCGATCTGGGGCGGCAGTGGGAACGACACGATTTTCGGCGGCGCGGGTGATGACTTCCTGTTGGGCCGAGGCGGTAACGATTCCCTCGACGGCGGGAATGGCCAGGACACCATCTGGGGTGGTGACGGCCAAGACACGATTCGAGGTGGGGCGGGGAGCGACATGCTCATCGGCGGATCGGGGCATGATTTCCTGGACGGCGGCGATGGCAACGACTCCCTTTGGGGCGGCGATGGAAACGACACGCTGCTGGGCGGCTCCGGTCATGACCTACTTCAAGGTGAGACCGGTGACGATTCGCTTGTCGGCGGGGCGGGCAATGATTCACTCGTCGGCGGGGCCGGTCACGACATCCTGGATGGAGGCGATGGTGACGATCGCATCTGGGGAGGCGATGGCAACGATTCCGCCCTGGGTGGAGCCGGAAACGATTTGATTTACGGAGATGCCGGAAATGATACCCTCGTCGGCGGTGACGGCAACGACGACCTCATCGGCGGCATAGGCGATGATCGCCTGGACGGGGGCAACGATAACGATCGGCTGTGGGGCGACGCCGGGAACGACGTGCTCCTCGGTGGAGCCGGCAATGACAGCCTCGTCGGGGGGATCGGCAACGACAGCATGCAAGGCGGCGACGGCCGCGATTCCCTCTGGGGGGGCGACGGGCATGATACCCTTGCGGGCGGGACCGGCGATGACTATCTCCAAGGCGATGCCGGCAACGATGTCATCACCGGCGACGACGGCAACGATTCCTTGCTGGGCGGCCTGGGTGATGATCGCCTCGATGGCGGAGCAGGTAACGACATCATCTGGGGCCAAGAGGGCGTCGATTCACTCTTCGGCGGCATCGGCCATGACACCCTGATCGGCGGCGGACAAAATGACTTCATCGACGGAGGAGCCGGCACCAATCAAATTTGGCGCTGATCCAAACGAGCCTTCACTCGGCTCATCCATCTTGCCCCCGACCCTCGCGGGGGCTTTTTCATTCTTAACGCCATCCTCCTCCCTGACGAGGTCATGCCGTGATGCTCCTCGGATATGTCAGCGATGAACGTTTCGTTGCCCTCGCCGACGTCGCCATCGAATTCGTCAACGGCCGAGGCGAATCGTTTGAAGCTCGTTCCCGCGCCAGTGGGACAATTCATGCCGACCTTCCTCCGGGTCATTACCTCGTGACGTTGCAACGGCCTGGGTATGGCTCGAAACGAGTCCAAATCAACTGGCCGTCAGCGCGGCCCTATCAGTTCCGCCTGCTCGCCGATGGACTGCTCGGCTACGCCTGGCCCAAGTGGGTCCGTTCGGGCGATTCCGCTGAGTTCCGCGTCCACAGTGTGGAGCCTTTCTACGTCGAACTCTGGCGACATGGTTGGGAAAAAGAGTTCGCTCGCTCCCTCGGTTGGCACGATGAACACGGCCCCCGAGCGATGATGCAGATCACTCCGGACGTAGACTTTTCCCGAACCGGCGTCGGCTGGAACCGAGTCGGCTACGGCAGTCCGCATCACCAACAACGACTTATCGCTCCGGAGCGAAGCGGCCTGTACTACTTCCACGTCCGAACTCGGTCGGGCCAACGCTTCAGCTTCCCGTGGATCGTGGCGCCGGCGCATCCGACCTGCTCGCTCGCCGTTCTGGCTTCGAACATGACCTGGAATGCCTACAACAGTTTCGGAGGGCGAAGCAACTATATCCTCGCCGACGAACTGCCGGACACACCGACCGTCAACGCCCGCCAAGATCTGAAAAGATACACCGATCCGAACCATCAAGTCTGGAACAGCGACACGTATCAGCCGTTGTCCTTTGACCGTCCCGAACCGATCAATGATTTGGACCTTCGGGAGAACGTAACCGACCCAATCGAGGGTCGAGCCGCCTGCCATCTGGCCCCCGCGGAGTGGCGTTTGTTGGGCTGGTTAGAGCGCGAAGGATTCGCCTACGACTTCTACGCCGAGACGCAACTGCACGACGGCACCCTCGATCTGTCGCGGTATCGCGTGTTGATCCTGAGCACGCACCCGGAATACTGGACCCGAAGGATGTACGATCGCGTCAAGTCATGGGTCTTTGAGGAGGGCGGCCGATTGATGTATCTCGGGGGAAACGGTTTGAACTGCGAAGTGGAACTACTGCCTAACCACTCGATGATCTGCCACAACACCCGCATCCGCGGGCTGTGGCCTGAGGAGATGGACGGGGCCGAGAGCCGTTTCGCTCGGCGGCATGAGTCCGAGGCGAGACTGTTGGGCGTCGTCTTCACGCCAGCGGGGATCATGACGGCCGCGCCCTATGCTGTCTACGATGCCTCGCATTGGGCGTTTGCCGGTACGGGATTGAAGAACGGCGATGTATTCGGCACTCGATCCTTACATCGCCGCTGCCCGGGTGGTGCCTCCGGCCATGAAACGGACAAAATTTCGCCTTCTTCGCCGCCTCAGGTGCATCGGTTGGCCAAAGGGACCAATCCGGATGACGGCGGGGCGGATATGGTCATCTTCGACACACCCAGCAGGGGAGCGGTGTTCTCGGCCGGATCAATTTGTTACTCCAGTTCGCTTCCGGTCGACGATACCTTGTCCGCCGTGACGAAGCGTATCTTGATGCAGTTTCTATCCTGACCCGGAGCGATCCAGGACCGTTGAGCGGGAGAACTGTAAAATTGGCGTATGCCAGTCATTCGTGCGGTGGATCTCGCGAAGACGTATCGAGTCGTGCAGAAAAGACCGGGTTTGGCCGGGGCGCTGCAAGCTCTGATACGCCGTCATTACAAAGAGGTTCGAGCCGTTGATGGTGTCAGCTTCACCGTCGAGCCAGGGGAGATGGTCGCGTTTCTGGGTCCAAACGGTGCCGGCAAAACGACCACATTAAAAATCCTCTCTGGATTGATCTATCCGAGTTCGGGCACTGCCGAGGTGCTCGGCTTCGTGCCGTGGCAGCGTGACGACGCCTTTCGTCGGCGTTTTTCGCTTGTCATGGGCCAGAAAAACCAGTTGTGGTGGGACCTGCCCGCGGTGGATAGTTTTGCCTTGCACCGCGAAATTTACTCTCTGCCGCAGAAACGATTCGAGAAAACTCTCACCGAGTTAACCGACCTGTTCGGCGTGGGCGATTTGGTGCGGCAGCCCGTCCGCGAGTTGTCGCTGGGAGAGCGAATGAAAATGGAGTTGATCGCCGCGTTGCTTCACGAGCCGCAACTCTTGCTCCTCGACGAGCCAACCATCGGTCTCGACGTGGTCGCCCAGGTGACGATCCAACGATGCCTGCGGGAGTACAATGCGAGTCGCGGCGTGACGATGCTTCTGACGAGTCATTACATGCGCGATGTCGAAGCACTCTGCGACCGCGTCTTGGTCATCACGCATGGGAAAGTCCTGTTCGATGGCCCGCTGCGGCAACTCACCGAGAGATTCGGCACAGCGAAGTTACTGCGAATTCATTTTCAAGAGGCCCGGCTTCCTGCCGATCTAAGCCGATTCGGGGAGCTGATCGGCCAAAGTGGACCGACGGCAGAATTGCGCGTCGATCGCTCGCAGGTGGCCGGCGTGTTGTCGGCGATTTTGGACCGATATTCTGTCATCGATGTCAGCGTGCAGGATCCGCCGCTGGAATCGGTCATCGCCCGGGTGTTCGAAGAAGGACGAGCACAGGTCGCTCATTGATGCCGCTCTTCCCAGGCACTTTGCAGCATGCCCCGATAGCTGAGGTAGCGCCGAGGAGAGATCAACCGCCGTTCCACGGCTTGTTTGACCGCGCACCGACCTTCGTGAGTGTGCGAGCAATCAGGGAAGGCGCACAAGGGGACAAAAGGCCGCATCTCGGGGAAGAAGCCTTCGACTTCTTCCGGTCGGATATTCCCCAGTTGAAATTGGCGGACACCCGGCGTGTCCACTGCCCAACCGCCAAAGGCCAGCGGAATCAATTCCGCAGTGGTGGTGGTGTGCCGGCCCTTCTCGGTCGTCTCACTGACCTCGCGCACCCGCAGCCCCAAGCCGGGCTGAAGGGCGTTGAGCAAGGACGACTTTCCCACACCGCTCTGGCCCGAGAAGACGGTCGCTCGGCCCACGAGTCGTTCCTTGAGCAAGTCCAACCCCAACCCGGTTTGGGCGCTCGTGAGAATCACGGGCACTCCGACCTGGGCATAACTTCCAATCAGAGGTTGGAAAGGCACGGGATCGACGAGGTCCGCTTTGTTCAAGCAAATCAGCACGTCCAGGCCGCCTCGTTGAGCACATGCGAGGTAGCGATCAATCAAATGCGGCTTTAATTCCGGCTCGACCAACGACATCACGACGACCAATTGATCGACGTTGGCCACCAACACATGCTCCCGTCGACGCGAAGCGCGGGTCAGGACACCGTGGCGCGGTTCGATCGATTCGATGAACCCCTCTCCCGCGGCGGCCGGTCGAAACCAGACCCGATCACCCGTCGTCACGACATTTCGCTCATCAGTGACCAGAGTTTTCAATAACCGCCGCACGGCACAACGATAGGTGGAACCGTCCGGCCCCTCGACGACACTGTACAGACCCTGCACTTTCAAAACACGCCCCAAGAGACACTCCTGGGGATCGACAACGGGCATCGTCGTCGGCTGATCGTCGCCCGCATGAAGCGCCTGCTCCGTCGTGATGATGGTCCGCTTCCGCGATAATTCGCCCTTGGCTCGGACACGCTCTTGGGTCGGCTGCGTATCCTCCGCGAAACCGTGCTCTTGAAACTCTTGGGTCCAGCGTTTGTCGCGGGGGGGCTTGGAGCGGTTCTTCCGGAGTTCGACGCGAATTTTTTTCTTTTTGTCCATCGCCGGGAATTGTAGCACGACTCGGCACGGGCCGCGAGCCGGCTTGGTGACATTGCCTTGGGTAGAAACTCAGGTGCCGCTGCGGAAAATGCACGTCTGCCGCAACGCTTGCATGGATTCGAGGATGCGGTCTTCGATTTGAAGAAAGGCGTGGGCGCAGGTTGGATCAAACTGCTGGCCCGCCATCGCGCGAACTTCTGCGAACGCCTCCTCGGGTAACTTGGCGCGTTTATCCGGGTGATAAGGTCGGTTGGAGGTCATGGCGTCGAAAGCATCCGCCACGGCGACGATTCGCGCCAACAGTGGGATATTCTCCCCGGCCAGTCCATCGGGGTAGCCGCTGCCGTCCCAACGTTCATGGTGCGACCGGACGATCGGTCGAATCGCGCGCAAATCCGGAATCGTCGAAATGATGGCATCGCCCTTGATGGTATGGCTTTGCATGATTTTGAACTCTTCGGGCGTCAAGCGAGCTGGCTTGCGCAAGATGGCGTCGTCGATGCCGATTTTGCCGATGTCATGTAAGGGCGTTCCGATGCGGAGTAATTCCACATCCTTGTTCGTCAAATCCAACTGTTGCGCCAAGAGCAAGGCGAAGTTCGTGACGCGAGCGGTGTGCCCCCCGGTGTATTCATCACGTAGTTCGACGGCCTGGGCGAGCACGGTGATGGTGTTGAGGAACAGATCTCGTTGCTGTCGCAGCAACTGGGCACACTCGATGCCCATCGAGACATTGGCGGCCAGGCCATCCGCCAAACGGAGATCGTCCGGAGTGAACGGTTTTTGCCAGAAGTTGCGATCCAGATGCAACACCCCTAACCGACGACGGGGAGTGCGCAGCAACACGCAGATGATCGAGGCCATCGAGCCGTCGCTGACCGACTTGGCTCGTTTGAGTTCCGGATCTTCCTCGACTGAGCCGCACAGGATCGACTCCCCACTTTGAAAGCATCGCTGGGCGAGTTTGTGGCTGAAGTGGATGCGGCCCGACGCCTCTCCGGCCAAGGCGCGGATTTGCAATTTATGATCGTTATCCGCCAGAACGATCGCCCCTCGTTGGGCGTCAAGAACGGCGACGGCATCGTTGAGTATCGAATGCAGCAGTTCGGCCTCGTTCTCCAAATGGACCAGATGGTGACCGGCTCGAAGCAAAGCGATCAGTTGCTCGCCCGGACGCGGACAGCGATTGCTATCAAAGGCGATACTGCCGATCGCCTCCTCCCACGAGCAGTTGGAGGTGGCCTCGACAACCATCTGCTCGACCAAGCCGTTGCTCGGCGAAACCGCGTCGTTCAACTCGACGATGACCGCGACTTTGCCGAACTGGACGATGTCGCGCGAGCGGAGGGGGCGCTCTTCGGTTCCGAGTCGGATGCCGTTCACGAACGTGCCGTTGGTGCTTTTCAGATCCCGGACCAACCAACCCGAGGGAGTCGCGCGAATTTCGGCGTGTTGTCGACTGACCGAATTGTCATCCAAGACGATTTCGAGGGAGTTCAGTCGACCGGCACGCAGCAACGAGTCGTGTTCCCAGACTTTTCCTTTCACGTCGCCGCTGATGCCACGAAGGCGAATCATCTGTTTCATCTCCGGCTCTCTTCTCGCGACACTCGCGGGGGCATGTTACCGATCGTCCTCAAAGTTCGGGCGAGTCCGAATCGATCGAGGGAAACGGTTCCGCCGCCGAGGGGAACCTGGAAGGTTCCCACCGTCGCGGGAGTCCGCGCGAAAAAGATAGCTCATGATAACATTGGGGGCAAAGCCGAAATGATCGGGACGACGACCCCTTGGCCCGACGCCCGTGGCATTGTATCATCAAGGCAACCTTATTACCCGCCTGAATACCTTTTTGACCCATTGCGTTCGCTACAGAGGTCAACATCCATGTTGCTGGCTTCCTGGTCATCTTTGCTGCGAGCCTTGCTTTCCGTTTTGATCGCCGTGGGCTTCGGCGCCGGCGCCTTGGCCCAGCCCCCGGCCTCGATCATTCCCCCTGCCCCTCAGGCACCGACCATCCAGCTTCCCTCACCCCTGGGGGCCCGTCCGGGCGAAACCATCGAAATCGTCTTGACCGGCACGAACTTGCAAGAACCGCTCGCTCTGCTCGGCCTGCCGGGGAGAGCATCTTTCCCCACCGACCAGAACAATGGAAATGACCCCGCCCGATTGCGTGTCCGACTCGAAGTCCCGGCCGACGCGCCCGTCGGCGCTTATCCGTTGCGCCTGGCGACTCGGTTCGGCCTGTCGAACGTCCGCCCCTTCTGTATCGACGACCTTCCCGCTGGGCCGACCGCCGGAGCGGCAAATCGGAACAAGTCGACGCCCATGGATTTGCCCATCCCTTGCGTCGCCTCCGGGCGAATCGATGCCGAAACCAGCGAGTTCTTCAAAATCTCGGTTGCTCCCGGTCAGCGAATTTGCCTCGATGTGCTCGCCCGTCGCTTGGGCAGCGCCCTGGACCCGATGATCCTCATCCACGACGCGAAAACCGGACGCGAAATTCCCAGCCTGTACAACGACGACGCTCCCGGATGTCAGACCGATGCCCGGTTGACGCATGTGTTCGCCGAGGGGGGCGACTTCGTGATCGAAATCCGCGACAGCACCTATCGCGGCGGAGGCGATTTCTGGTATCGACTGCGGGTGGGAGATTTTCCCCTGGCCACGACCCCGATGCCGTTGGCGGTCCAGCGAGGGACATCGGCCTCGGTGACCTTCGCCGGCAGCTTTCTCAACGACGCCTCCCCTGTACCTGTCGCGGCCCCGGCCGAACTCAGCATCCCCGCCTTGACTGTTGTCCCTCGTGGAAAGTCGGGTCAAGCCGGTTGGCCCGTCTCGCTTCTCCTCAGTTCGTTCCCCGAATTAAATGAGCAGGAGCCAAACGACGAACCGGCCAAAGCTCAACGGATCGAGTTACCCTGTGGCATCAGTGGTCGCTTCGAGACCCGATCCGATCACGATTGCTTCACCTTTACCGGGAAAAAAGGCGAACGGGTCGTCATCCAATCGATGACCCACGAATTGCTCTCGCCTGCCGATGTCTATTACGTCTTGAAAAACAAGCAAGGGAATCAACTGGCCGCCAGCGACCCCGCTTCGGGGAAAGGCATTGACTTCACCGCGCCCGAAGACGGCGAATACACCGTCGTCGTCGAGCATTTGAACTTTTTACACGGCCCTTCAGAAGTTTATCGCCTGGTGGTAACTCGCCCTGAACCCGACTTCCAACTCACACTCGGAACAGATCATCTCGAAATTCCCCAGAACGGAACGGCCGCCCTCCCCATCCAAACCATGACTCGACAGGGCGTAACCGGTCCGATCGAGGTGAAAATCGTCGGTGCCCACGGTTTGACCGGCTCGGTGAGTATCGACGCGCAAGCTCCGTTGGCGCCCAATCTGCCCATCGCCCTGTTGCCCGTCCAGCACACCGGGGAACCGGTACTGGGAACCGCGAAAGTTGAAGCGCGGGCCAAAGTGGGCGATCGGGAAATCGTTCGCTCTGCCGATCTGTCGGCACTGGTTCGACAACGATGGGGGGACCTTCCCTTCCCGCCCCGCGAGCAATTCACCACCTTGGACGTCGCCACAGTAGCGGCACCGTTCCGGCTGACCGCTCAATACGCCCATGACGAGGCAGCCCGGGGAACACCATTGAACTTGACCGTGACGGCGGAGCGAAAAGAGGGCTTTGCCGAAGAGATCACGCTCGCGGTCGTGGGTTTGCCACCGAACGTCTCGGCGGCGGTCAAGCCGATTGCCAAGGAGACGGCCAAGGTAGAGTTCGCGGTCACTGCTGCCGAGAACGCCCCCGTCGGGGTTTACCCCATCGCGATCATCGGCAAAGGCAAGAAGGAGAATCGCGAATTCCAAGTTGCTCTTCCCGCCGCGTTGCGAGTCGCTCCCGCTCCCTTCACCCTCGCCTTGGCCTCGCCTCCCACCCCGATGAAACCCGGCGATAAAGTGAAAGTCAAAGCCCTCGCCACTCGAAAAGGCGGTTTTTCCGGGCCGATCGAACTCGAGTTCAAAAATTTGCCGGCTGGAGTGACCGCGCCCAAGGCGACCATCGCTGCTGGGATGAACGAAGTCGAGCTCGAACTGACTGCCGCCGCAGACGCTGCCCCGATTGAAAAAGCCGACGTGTCCCTTGAGGGCAAGACAGGATCACAAACAGCGTTGGCGGGCAACATCAAGGTCATCGTCGCGAAGAAAGAGTAATCTCGACACCCGATGAGACCCTTGAGCTTCCCTCGAGAACGTTTGCTGAGCTCGTCCATGAGTCGATTCATTATTTTCGGCGTGACGAGTGCCTTCGGGGCTGTCGCCCTCGCTGACGAACCGCGGTTCGACGTCGAGGTGATGGCTGTTCTGTCGCGCGCGGGCTGCAACCAAGGTGCCTGCCACGGAAATCAGTATGGGAAAGGCGGTTTCAAGCTGAGCCTGCGCGGTGAGAACCCGTCTTGGGACTATCAGGCGTTGACTCGACACGCCTTGGGCCGTCGTGTCAATCCCCTTCTCCCGGACGAGAGCCTCATCCTGCGGAAGGCGACGGCCACCCTTCCCCACGAGGGAGGGCAACGGTTCAGCAATCGTTCGCCGGAATATCAAATTCTCCACCAATGGATCGCCCAAGGCGCGGGTCGACGCCCGCCGGCTCGGCGCCTCATCCGCCTGAGCGTGGAGCCAGCTTCTGTCCTCGCCCACGAGCCTGTTGCCTCCGTCGCGCTCCGCGTACAGGCGCTGTGGTCGGATGGTCAACAGACCGATGTCACTCGGCTCACCGCGTTCGAAGTCGTCCACCCGGAAAAAGCCGTCGTCGATCCGGACGGCACGGTGCACCGGCGTCAGTTCGGTGAGACGACAGTGATGGTTCGCTTTTTGGATCAACAAACCGCCGTTCCTGTGACCTGGGTTCAAGCTCGGCCGGACTTCGTCTGGTCGCCCCCGGCGGAAAAGAACGTCATCGACCGGCACATCTTCGCCAAACTGCGAACTTTGCAAATCCACCCTTCGCCCCTCTGCGACGACGCCACCTTCCTCCGCCGAGTCTACCTGGATCTCATCGGGACCTTGCCGACCCCGGCTTCGGTGCGGCAATTTCTCCGCGATCCGCGCCCCGACAAGCGCGAACGGGTCGTCGACGAGTTGCTGCATCGACCGGAATTTGCCTCCTACTGGGCGCTGATGTGGGCTGATTTGCTTCGTGTCGAAGAGAAGTCGCTGGACCGCAAGGGGGTTGCCGTTTTCCACGATTGGTTGCGTCGGCAAATCGCAGCGGATCGGCCTTTGAATGCGATGGTCCATGACTTGTTGATGGGACGAGGCAGCACTTACGTTCATGGACCGGCCAACTATTACCGCGCGTTGCGCGACCCCGCCGGTCGCGCCGAAGCCGCCGCCCAGGTCTTCCTTGGCATCCGCTTGCAATGCGCCCGTTGCCACAATCATCCTTTCGACCGTTGGACGATGGACGATTATTACGGAATCGCTGCCTTCTTCGCCCGGGTCCAATATCGCGTCGTTGAGAATCGCCGTCAGGACAATCTGGACACGCATGAGTTCATCGGTGAGCAGATCGTCTGGCTGGATCGGGTCAGCGAAGTCAAAGATCCGCGAACGAATCAGGTGGTCCCCCCACGACTACCTGATGAAGCCTTGCCGCTTCTTCCGCATGAGGATCGCCTGGCCGCTTGGGCCGAGTGGGTCACCTCCCCCACAAACCCTTACTTCGCACGAGTCCAAGTGAATCGTGTCTGGGCGCGGTTGATGGGCCGTGGGCTTGTCGATCCCGTTGACGATTTTCGATCCACCAATCCCCCACCTCATCCGGAATTGTTGAACGAACTCGCGTGTGATTTCGTCACCAACGGTTTTCATCTGAAGCACTTGATCCGCCAGGTCACGTCGTCGGCTACCTACCAACTCCGTTCCGAACCGAACCAAACCAACGCGGAGGACGACCTCAACTATTCGCATGCTTCGATCCGACGCCTGACCGCGGAGGTGCTGTTGGATGCGGTTGCCGACGCCTTGGCGGTGCCGGTCAAGCACGAAGGGCAACCGCTGGGGCGTCGCGCCATCGAATTGCCGGGAGTGATGGCCGACCCGTCGGGAAAACAACGAACCTTCCCCGAACAGTTCATGAAAACGTTCGGCAAACCGGAGCGCTTGCTAACCTGCGAGTGTGAACGTCGAGACGAAGTCAGCATCCCACAAGCATTGCAAATGTTCAATGGCGAGATTGTCAATCGCTTGCTCCGATCTCCAAACAATCGCTTGAGTCGGCTACTGGCCGAACACTCCGACATGTCAACGCTCATCGACGAGCTTTGGCTGGCGACGGTGTCGCGCTTCCCCTCCGCCGTGGAGCGAAGCGCCGCCGAAGCACACCTCCTCTCGACCAAAGACCGGCGGGCCGCTCTCGAAGACCTGGCTTGGGCACTGCTGAACAGCAAGGAATTCCAACTTCGTCGATGATCCCGCGGGCGTCATCGACAAAATGAATTTCGGAGAGGAACGATGACGGGAAATCCGAGGACCGTGACTCAGTTGCTGGATCGGCGAACGTTGCTGCGAGTCGGCTCGACCTCTCTGCTGGGGTGGTGCTGGCCCGATCGGCTTCCTGCCAAAGCCAAAGCGAACTCGCGTGCCAAAGCCCGATCGGTGATTTTCCTATTTCAGTGGGGTGGACCAGCCCAGCATGAATCTTTCGATGCCAAGCCGAATGCCCCGGAGGAAGTACGGAATATCTTCAAACCGATCCCGACCCGCGTGCCCGGAGTCGTCCTCACCGAACTCCTGCCTCGCACGGCGAGTGTCATGGATCGACTGTGCATCGTCCGCGTCTTGAACCACACGATGAAGAACCACAATTCGGCGGGATATTACAGTCTCACCGGCCATGCCCCGCCGACCGACGATATTCGTCTGCGCGATTCGCCGGAGTTATTCCCCGCGTATGGCAGCGTGGTTGACAAGTTCGCTCCGGCCGAGCCGGGGATACCATCGTTCGTCGCCTTTCCCCATGTGTTGCGGGACGGTTCGATCACACCCGGACAACACGCCAGCTTTTTGGGCAAAGTGCACAACCCCCTTTTTGTCGGTCAAGATCCTCTTTCGCCGAATTTCGGTCTACCGGAACTAACGCTTCCCGCGGACATCAGCTTCGAGAGGCTTCACCAGCGGCAGGAGATGATGAAACTCATCGACGGCCAGACCCGGCTTCTGGAGTATTCGGCTTTGGCTCGCGGCATGGATCAGGCGCAAGAGCGAGCGCTGACATTCCTGACCTCTCCCAAGGTGCGCAAAGCCTTCGATCTCTCCGCCGAACCAGCGTCGATCCGTGATCGGTACGGACGGACGAGTTACGGCCAGGCGTGTCTCTTGGCGCGTCGGCTCGTCGAGGCAGGAGTTCGCTTCGTCAACGTTTATTTTTCGGAATTCATCGGCGGCAACCGACAAGGGTGGGACACTCATGGTTTCGGGGGGCAGCCCATGAATCCTTTCTTGAAAGATTGGCTGATGCCCCTGACCGACCAGACCTTACCCACCCTCATCGAGGATCTCGATCAGCGCGGGCTGCTCTCGACGACGCTGGTCCTGTGGATGGGGGAATTTGGTCGGACTCCGCGAATCAACAAGCTCGCCGGACGCGATCATTGGCCTCAATGCTACCCCGCTGTGCTCGCCGGCGGAGGCGTCAAGGCCGGTTTCGTTTACGGTGCTTCGGATAAGATCGGTGCGTATCCGGTGAGCGACCCCGCAACGCCCGACGATCTCGCCGCCACGATCTTCGAGCTGCTCGGCATTGATCCGCACACGGAAATTCGCGACGCCTTGAATCGCCCCTTCCCCATCGCCAAGGGAAATCCCCTCCGCGACATCATCGCGTAGTTGCTTGCGAGGAGCGGCCCAAAAGCCGACGCACTTCCGCGAGCATCGTTACGTCTTCCCGCGCCGCGATCACCAGCACTCGTGCCGATGAGGAATCCCGAGCCACGTCGGCATCGGGTCGGCAGACGGCGTTGCGTGCGACATCCAATTCGATGCCGAGGAATTGCAAGCCGTCGCAAACGTCGGCCCGAGTCTGAACGTCGTTTTGTCCGACGCCGCCCGTAAAAACGAGAGCATCCAACCCGTTCATCGCCGCCGCCAAGGCACCGATGGCCAATCGTATCCGCCGCCCATAGACGCGCAGCGCCAACTGAGCCGCCGGGTTTCCCGCTTCCGCCGCCGCGCGAACTTGACGCATGTCGCCGGAGATACCCGACAGACCCAAAAGCCCCGATTGATCATTGAGCGCGACGTTGATTTCCTCGGCAGTCAAGCCATGTTGACGTTGCAGGTACAGCAGGATGCCCGGGTCCACCGAGCCGCTCCGAGTCGCCATGACCAACCCCTCCATCGGCGTGAAGCCCATCGTCGTTTCCACGCACTTCGAGCCGATGATGGCCGCCGCCGAACAGCCCTGCCCCAGATGACAGACAATTAAACGTCGATCATCGTTTGCCCCGAGCACTTCGTGAGCTCGTCTCGCCGCATAGGCATAGCTCACCCCATGAAAGCCGTACCGACGAATACCGAACTCTTCTCGCCAGCGAGCCGGAATGGCATAGGTTCGAGCTTCTTCCGACAAAGTCGCGTGGAAGGCCGTATCAAAGACGACGAGATGGGGAATGGTCGGCAAGGCGGCGGCGACAGCATCCAAGGCTTCGAGGCTCGGCGGATGATGGAGCGGAGCCAGATCGCGCAATTCCTCCAGTCGTCGACGCACCTCCGGCGTGAGGATCACACTCTCGCGGAACGGCCCGCCATGCACCCATCGATGAGCCGTCGCTCCGAGATTCTCCACGTTCCAGCCCGCGCCGCGCCAATCGTCCAAGGCACGCTGGATGATGCCGGCCGGCGACCGATCGCTGAGGATCTCGAAATGGCCTTCATCAGCCCGGTATCGTGCCGGCTGAGCCGACCAATCCGCCGACGCGCCATGACGCCGCTCACCAGTCTCGCTCAACACATTGAGTTTGAGGCTGCTCGACCCAGCGTTGACGAGAAGCACATCCACCAGAACATCCTCGATTAAAAGACGACGAGACGCAACCGGATTTTTGCCGCCGACGCCTCACCGATTCAGGAGGGCCAACGCCAATTCCGCACCTCTGGCAGGTCCTCGCCATTCTCCACCACATAGCGTCGATGCTCCGCACGTTTCTCTTCCATCAAGCGGCGAACGGACGCTGCCTTTTCTGCTAACCCCGGCGTCCATTTGATGACGTCCATGACCAGACGAAAACGGTCCGTGTCGTTCTTGACTGTCATGTCAAAAGGTGTCGTCGTGCTGCCCTCTTCCTTGAAACCACGAACGTGCAAGTTTCGGTGATTCGTTCGGCGATAGGTCAAGCGATGGATCAACCAGGGGTAGCCATGAAAGGCAAACACGATCGGCTTGTCGGTCGTGAAGAGAGCATCGAACTCAGGATCGGTCAAGCCGTGCGGGTGTTCCGTGTGCGGCTGGAGTTTCATCAGATCAACAACATTGACCAGACGCACTTTCAACTCGGGAAGATGCTGTCGGAGCAGATCGACCGTCGCGAGAGCCTCGAGGGTGGGGACATCGCCGCAGCAGCCCAGCACCACGTCGGGTTCGCCGGGATGGCTGGCGAACTCCCAAATGCCGATCCCCGTCGCGCAATGCCGGCACGCCTCATCCATGTTCAGCCATTGCGCCTGAGGTTGTTTTCCGGCGACGATGACGTTCACGTAATGTTTGCTGCGCAGGCAGTGATCGGCTACCGAGAGGAGAGTATTCGCATCGGGCGGGAAGTAGACACGAATGACTTCCGCCTTCTTATTGACGACCGTGTCGATAAAACCCGGGTCCTGGTGGCTGAAGCCGTTGTGGTCCTGCCGCCAGACATGCGAAGTGAGCAGGTAATTGAGCGAGGCGATCGGTTTTCGCCAGGGGATGTCCCGCGTAATGTCGAGCCATTTCGCATGCTGGTTGAACATCGAGGAGACGATGTGAATGAACGCCTCGTAGCACGAGAAAAAGCCATGCCGACCCGTGAGCAGATAGCCCTCGAGCCAGCCCTGGCACAGATGTTCGCTGAGAACTTCCATCACTCGGCCGTCGGGCGACAATTCGGTATCGGTCGGCAGAATCTCCGCGGTCAAGCAACGGTCCGATGCCTCGAAGACGGCGGACAGTCGATTGGACGCCGTCTCATCCGGACCGAACACACGAAAGTTCCAGTCGTTGGCTTTCAGCACATCACGCAAGAACTTGCCTAACTCGCGAGTCGCTTCGCACTCAACGCCGCCGGGCCGGGGGACGCTGACAGCGTATTCACGGAAGTCGGGCAGGTTGAGTTCCCGCAGCAGTAAGCCGCCATTGGCATGAGGATTGGCGCTCATCCGCCGTTCGCCTCGCGGTGCCAACGCTTCGAGGTCGGGGCGTAATCGACCTTCGGAAGTGAACAACTCGTCAGGTCGGTAACTCCGCAACCACTCTTCGAGCAAGCGGAGGTGTTCGGGCCGCGTTGCCATCTCGGCTAACGGCACCTGATGCGAACGCCAGGATCCCTCGACGAGTTTGCCGTCCACTTCCTTGGGACAGGTCCAGCCCTTGGGAGTGCGCAGGACGAGTACCGGCCAAAGGGGTCGGCCCCGATACCCAAGCGTCCGCGCTTCATGCTGAATCGAGCGGATGCGAAGGACGATACGGTCCAACTGTTCGGCCATTTGCGGATGAACTTCGGCGGGATCAGCACCTTCGACATAAAACGCTTCCCAACCGCACCCGCGGAAAAATGCCGTTAATTCGTCCTTGGGGAGACGGGCCAAAATCGTCGGATTGGCGATCTTGTAACCGTTCAAATGCAGGATCGGCAAGACGGCCCCGTCTCGCGTCGGATTGAGAAACTTGTTGGAGTGCCAACTCGCTGCCAATGGTCCCGTCTCGGCCTCGCCGTCGCCCACGACCGCCGCAACAATCAGATCGGGACTATCGAAGGCGGCTCCAAAGGCATGGGCTAAAACATAGCCGAGTTCCCCACCTTCGTGGATCGACCCGGGCGTCTCCGGAGCGGCGTGACTCGGCACTCCACCCGGAAACGAAAACTGCTTGAACAACCGACGCATCCCCTCGAGGTCCCGCGTCACGTGAGGGTAGATCTCGGTGTACGTCCCCTCCAGGTAACTTTGGGCGACGACCGCCGGTCCGCCGTGCCCCGGCCCACAGAGGAAAATCATGTCCAGGTCGTACTCATTGATGACTCGATTCAGATGACAATACATGAAGTTGAGACCCGGAGTCGTCCCCCAATGACCGAGCAACCGACGCTTGATGTGTTCGATCCGCAGTGGCTCACGCAAGAGCGGATTGTCCAACAGATAAATTTGCCCCACCGACAAATAGTTGGAGGCTCGCCAATATTCATCAACCCGCCGTAAATCAATGGCCATGGATCTTCCTCAACCACTGTCCCTTGGGGAAACTTCGCCCTAGTCATTGTCGTCGGCCAGCCGACCGACTGACATCGGAGCAGGTGCGGAATTGACGAAAATCCGCGAAATCTTCTTGAATGTCGGCTCTCGCTCTGGGTCTCGTCGCCTCGGGAGTCTCATCTCATGGACCTGCGGATCAAGTTGACGATTCTCGCCGATGCCGCCAAGTACGACGCCTCGTGCGCCAGCAGTGGAGCTAAAGGACGGCGGGACGGCAGTACTCTGGGCAGCACCGAAGGCATGGGCATTTGCCATTCGTATACCCCCGACGGTCGGTGCGTCTCGCTCTTGAAGATCCTGCTGACCAATTACTGCATTTATGATTGCCATTTCTGTGTCAATCGGGTAACCAGCGAGATCCCCCGGGCACGATTCACGGTCGAGGAAGTCGTGCGGCTGACGTTGGACTTTTACAAGCGGAATTACATCGAGGGGCTGTTCCTCAGCTCCGGCATCATTCAGAGCGTCGAGTACACGATGGAACAGCTCATCGCCGTCGCTCGAACGTTACGGCAACAATACGGATTCGGCGGTTACATCCACTTGAAACTCATCCCCGGGGCGAGCGAAGAACTGATCCACGAAGCGGGGCTCTGGGCCGACCGCCTGAGCGCCAACATCGAATTGCCGACTCAAGCGGACCTGCAACGATTAGCCCCCGACAAAAAGCACGAGACGATTGTCGGAGCGATGGCGGAAGTGCGCGAACGACTGGCCGAAGTCCGATCGGATCGGCAAGCTGGTCTGCATCCGCCGCGTTTCGCCCCCGCTGGTCAGAGCACGCAAATGGTCATTGGAGCGACGCCCACTCCTGATCGAGCCATCTTGCAGACCGCTGCCGCTCTGTATCGCGACCAGCAAGTGCGGCGAGTGTATTATTCGGCGTACAGCCCCACGCCGCATGCCGATGCTCGGCTGCCGGGCCAACCTCCGCCCCTGATGCGCGAACACCGTCTGTATCAGGCCGATTGGCTTCTTCGCTTCTACGGCTTCGAGGTCCAAGAACTGGCGACCGAGCCAAACGGAAATTTAGCGTTAGACATCGATCCGAAATTGGCCTGGGCGTTGTTGCACCGAGACCAATTCCCCGTGGATGTCAACATCGCCCCTCGGGAAATGCTGCTTCGGATTCCCGGCATGGGTGTCCGCAATGTGGATCGAATCTTGCGCATCCGCAAATATCATCGTCTCACGACCGATGATCTGCGGCGCTTGCGTGTCGTGTGGCGAACCGCTGCTCCCTTCGTCATCACGGACGACCCGAACCCCGGACTGCAACAACTCGATCGGGTGGACCTCAGGCGTCGAGTACGATCAAAACCGACGACCCCCAGTCTATTCGATGGATTCATCGGAGAGGACGAACGTTGATCGTCACCATCCAAAACTTCGCCGACTGGCGCGACAAGGCACGGCTCCTGCTCGCGGCGAATTTCTCGCCCCAGGAAGTGACCTTCCACGATCAACGCACGGGCGCGGGTCTTTTCGCCGACGATCCGTTGCCTTCGATCGCGACCAAGATGGCCTTCCGCGTCGACCGAGAATTTCTCGACGCCGCCGAGTTGGCCGCTTGGCATCGGCGAGGGGACAAATGGAACCTGCTGTACCGGATTCTGTGGCGAGTAACGCACGGCCAGCCACGACTGCTGCGAGTGGAATCCGATCCCGATATTTTGGAGTTGCGGCGGATGGGGAAACAAGTCAGCCGCGACGCGCACAAGATGAAGGCGTTCGTCCGATTCCGTCGGGTCGTCCACGAAGGCGAGGAACATTTTGTGGCATGGCATCGACCGGACCACTTCGTCGTTCGCCTGACCGCGCCGTTTTTCGCTCGGCGCTTTTCATCGATGTTCTGGACCATCCTGACGCCTGACGAATCGGTGACGTGGGACCAGAGGGAGTTGCAATTTGGACCGGGAGTGCCACAGTCGGAAGCCCCCGCCTGGGATGCCTTGGAGGAACTTTGGAGGGCGTACTACCGTTCCACGTTCAACCCCGCCCGGATCAAGTTGGCCATGATGCGTCGAGAAATGCCGGTGCGTCATTGGCGAACGCTGCCCGAGACGGAGATCATCGGCGAAATGCTGCACGAAGCCCCACGGCGAGTTGCCGAGATGATTCGACACACCGAAGGTTGCGGCCGAAGTGCAGCGGAATTTCTCCCCAAAAACGGCAGTTGGGACGATCTCCGAGCTGCCGTTCTCCGTTGTCAAGGCTGCGATTTGTACCGCACGGCTACGCAAACTGTTTTCGGTGAGGGTCCGATCGATGCCTCCCTCGTGTTGGTCGGCGAACAACCGGGAGATGAAGAGGATTCGGCGGGACGCCCCTTCGTCGGCCCCGCCGGTCAGGTGTTGAATGGCGCGTTGAGCGAGGCAGGGATCGATCGGCAGCGAGTCTACCTGACCAATGCGGTCAAACATTTCAAACATGAGCTGCGGGGGAAACGACGGTTACATCGCCGGCCCGACGCGGGAGAAATCGTCGCCTGCCGCCCTTGGTTAGTCGCCGAGTTGGAGAGGATCGCTCCGCGTGTCCTGGTGTGTTTGGGAGTGACAGCGGCGCAAGCGGTGTTTGGGCACGGTTTTCGCATACAGGAGGCCCGGGGGCGAGTTCTGCCCAGCCCTTGCTGCCCGCAAACGTTGGCCACCTACCATCCTGCCAGCATCCTCCGCGTGCCGACTCCCTTGGCCGAACGTTATCGCCAATTGTTGGTACGCGACCTACGAACGGCAAAAGAGTTGGCGGGTTGACACTCGCTCGTGAAATCGAAACCCTCGATGTGTCGGAGGTAAGGCCCATGGATCTGCCGGAACTCATCGAGGCGTTGAAAAGCCCCGCGGCCTATCCGATCCCGGCCGACACCGTCGAATTTCGGCAAACCCATATTTCGGCCGTGTTCCTGGTCGGCGAATTTGTCTACAAGGTGAAGAAACCGCTGAACCTCGGATTCCTCGATTTTTCCACGCTCGAACGGCGCCAGTACTTCTGCGAGCAAGAGGTTTTATTAAACCGGCGCTTGGCGCCACGAGTCTATCTGGGGGTCGTCCCGATCGTGCAAGATCATGGGGGCGTGCGAGTCGAGGGGCGCGGCGAGGCGATTGAATGGGCAGTGAAAATGTGTCGGCTACCCGACACAGCGACGTTGCAAGCGCGGCTGATTCGAGGCGAGGCCGGTTTGGAAGAAATCGACCGGTTGGCGCGCCGTCTCGCCCACTTCCATGCCAGTGCTGCCCGATCCCCGGCTATCTCCTCGTTCGGGAGCTGGTCTGTCGTGGCCGGCAACGCCCGGGAAAACTTCGCGCAATCGCAACCGGACGTGGGCCGGACCGTTCATCCCGACGTCTTCGAGCGTTGCCGCCTCCGAACCGAAGAATGGCTCGCGGATCGGCGCGACCTCATCACGGCGAGGGCAGAACACGGAGTGCCCTGCGACACTCATGGCGATCTCCATCTCGACCACGTTTACCTGTTCGATGCAGCGCCGCCGGACGATGTGGTGATCGTCGATTGTATCGAGTTCAACGATCGGTTCCGCTACGCCGATCCCGTGGCCGATGCTGCCTTTTTGGTCATGGATCTGAAAGCCCACAGCCGCGACGATTTGGCCGCTGAATTCGCCCAACGGTATTTCAACGAGGTCGGGGATCCTCAGGGCAACGAACTGCTGCCGTTTTATACAGCGTATCGGGCCATCGTTCGCGCCAAGGTCGAGGGGATCAAACAACGAGAGGCCGAGGTCTCCGAGGGAGAAAGGCGCAACGAACAGACCAAAGCCCAAAGGCATTGGTTGCTAGCACTTCGCGAACTCGAAGAACCATCGCGCCGGCCCGTGCTGGTTCTCGTCAGCGGATTGCCGGGGAGTGGCAAATCGACGCTCGCCACTGAGCTGCGGCAACGCTCCCACTTCACTGTCCTGCGAACCGATGTCATCCGCAAAGAACTCGCCGCGGTCGCTGCGGAGACGGTTGGATCGGCAAGATTCGAGGAAGGCATTTACACCGCACAGTGGACCGAGCGCACCTATCTTGAGTGCGAACGTCGCGCCGAGCAGCTTCTCTTCGCGGGGCAGAGAGTCATCGTCGATGCGACCTTTGGCGACGACCGATACCGACGTCGATTCCTGGAGCTGTCCCGGCGGTGCTGTGTCCCGCTCGTGTGGCTCGAGTGTCACGTCTCTCCGGAGACGGCGCGCCGACGGCTTGCCGCACGACAAGGAGATGCCTCCGACGCCAACTGGTCGATCTATTTGCGGCTGGCGGAGCGCTGGCAGCCCGCAGGAGCCGAGACCCGGCCGCTGCACCGCTTGGTGACGAACGATGGACCGATCGAGCAGGCCGTATCGCAAGCTCGAAAGGCGCTGGCGGAAATCGGCTGCGACTCAGCCTAATTTCCTGAGAATATCGCCCATGCTGATGACGCCGACCAGCACTCCACTCTCGTCCGCGACGAAGAGGTGATGGACTTTCCGCGCTAACATGGTCCGAACGACTTCGGCGGCCGATGTGTCCGGCCGAATCGTGAAAACCGCGGGGGTCATGATCTCGCTAATCGGCGTGCGATCGACGATTTCAATGCCCATGTCCTCCGGCAGCGAGGAACGGTTGCGGAGATCAGCGGTGACCGTGGCGTCCGACTTCAAGTAGCGGACGTATTCTCGATCGTGCACCAAAATGTCAGTGACACTGACGACGCCGATGGGCCGGCCTGTGTCGTCGATCACTGGAGCCGCTGCGAACCCCCGATCGGTCATCAGGGCGATGGCCTCTTGGACGCTGGCATCGGCCCGCAACGAGATCGGATTCTCCGACATCAGATCGGCCGCCGTATCTGCCTGTAAAGTCAATCGAGTCGCTGTGGCTTTCATGGCTGTGCCTCGCTCCAGGTGATCGACCGAGTCCCGAAGACCGCAAATTCAGTGCCACTGAGCGATTCTAGCAATCCACCCTCCAACCGGAGCGATCGCTCGCCTTCATTTGTCGAGGAAGCCCCCATCGCGCGAGCCGATTCCGCCCACCTGTTGTGTCGTCAATCCGCACATGAGTCCGCGAAAAGGAGGGCTCTTTGAAACGATCATCTCTTGTCGGCTCCGCCGTGCGCTTCGGTCGCCGGCTTGAAGCGAATTTCCCCAGGAATCGGCGTCGCATCCGAAATGTCGAATTCCAAGCCGCGAATCAATTGGATCAACCGGCTGTCGCTGGGCAGCCGTTCAAGACGGGTCACGCAGTCCGGACATTGAGCCAAGTGCGACTCGATCTGAGCCGCCTGAACTCCCGACAGCCCTCCATCGTGAAAGCGCGACAACAATTCGTCACTGGGATGATGTGATGCAACGTCCATGGGCGGCCCTAAAAAGAGAGAAAATCGACGTCCGAGCCTTTCTCGTCAAATTGGGACTCCGCCGAACCTTTCCTATGAAGAAAAGATCGAACGCCGGTCCGCAGTTCTTTCAGAGCGTCATGGTTCCAAGGGGAAAAAACCGCCATCCGGCTGACGCATTTTGTTGCAAAAAATTTTGTCAATGGTGAAAGAAACCAAGACGATTTGGTATTTCCTAATGGGGCGGCACAGAGGAGTCGTCGGGGTCGGAGGGGAGGAGCACTCCCCCCTCTTCGCGGAGCCGACGGAGAATGCGAGATCGCGCGATGAAGACGGCGTTGCGTGTGACATTGAGTTCGGCCGCAACCCGGGCCGGAGGCATCCCTTGAAGAACGTAGCGGTCGAACATCTCCCAGGTGAGGGCACTGAATTCATGGCGAATCTCAGACAGAAGAGTCGCCACGACGTGTTTGTCGTGTTCCTGATCCCAGAGTCGAGAAAGATCATTTGTCGAATCTTCGAGGGACGAAGCGAGTTGCTCGAACTGGATGCTACCGACCAGAGGCTGCCGTCGGACCTGCCTCCAGAAGTTTTTCAACCGGTAAGCCACGATGAGGCGAAGCCAAGCCCAAAAGGCACCGGGAGCGCCGGTGTGCTGGAACTCCGGCAATTTGGTCACCACGACGGTGAGAATATCTTGAATCAGATCCTCGATGTCGGCGGGGTGAGTGATCGAGCGATACAGCCAACGACGCAGCAGAGGCGTGTAAATTTGGACAAACTTGTTCCAATCCGAGCCGGTGCGATCAGAACGAATTCGCTCGATCAAACTGACAGGAGTTGCAGGCATGGGGCTCTCATCTCGCCGACAACCTCGACCCCTTTTTATAGCAAGAGTGCTTCTGCCCTGCTACGTCAGAGAGGCCGATTCCGAGCTCCAGGAGATTTCCATGAAGAATCGTGTTGGCCGGCTATCGCCCACGCCGGCTAACACCCCGACGTTGGCCGTCGACAGTGCCCACCTCTTGCCCTGTCCCAAGAACCGCTTGAGGCCTACCACTCAGACGGTTGCTCCACAGGCGCTGGGACGATGGTCAGCCCATGAGTCGCTACCAGGTTTGGGTGACCGTCCCGAGACCTCTCGGGTTTTGCTCGCACCCCATGCCGCAAAATCGGCACCCGACCTGGGGCGGCTTCGGTGACTTGATGCCTCGCCGCCCCATCAATTCATTTCGTCGTCGTTCACTGTCCTCCCGACGATCCTCGAATCCCGTGTCGATCGTCACGACGGTTCGCCCGCGATCCTCGGTCCTAGGCAGATCGTGATCGTCTGGACCTACCCTACCGCCGCGCCACCACGATAACCTGACATCATGGAGTCCGTCACACCCCGGATTGTCTTCGTCACGGGTAAACTTGCCGAGCCGGCCCTTCGGCGGATCGTCAACGAGTTGGCGGAGTCATACAACTTCCAACCCGACATCGTCGTCTTGCCGATCAGTGTCGCCGCCTTGTTGACGACCGACTGGATCGCGCGACATTGGCAACCTCCGGCTGACGCCGAGCGAGTCATCCTACCCGGCCTGGTCCGCGGCAAACTCGACAAGATCGCTCATCCGCATGTCGAGCGAGGCCCCATTGATTTGCGCGACCTTCCCGAGTATTTCGGTCGAAAGACTTCTCCACCGCACGACGACGGGAAATACGACATCGAAATTATCGCCGAAATCAACCACATCGCCCAACTCGAACCGACTCAGATCCTTGCCCTCGCGCATACCCTTCGCAGCGATGGAGCCGACCTGATTGACCTGGGGTGTGACCCGGGCGAGCCTTGGTTGGGAATCGGCGAGGTGGTCCACCGCCTGCACGCCGAGGGGTTTCGGGTATCCATCGACAGCTTCGACCCTGACGAGGTGGCTCGAGCTTTGGCTGCCGGTGCCGAACTCGTCCTTTCGGTCAACGGCAGCAACGTTGATCGAGCGAAAGAATGGTCCGAGCGCTGGAATGCCGAAGTTGTTGCCATCCCCGACGTGCCCGACGACTTGGATTCTTTGGATCGGACCCTGACCCAGTTGCATCGAGAGGGCGTGAGGTTTCGCGTCGATCCCATCATCGAACCGATTGGCTTGGGATTCGCCGCTTCCCTGGGCCGTTATCTGGAAGTTCGCCGCCGTTATCCCGATGCCCCCATGCTCATGGGAGTCGGCAACCTGACCGAATTGACCGATGCCGACTCGGCAGGCATCAACGTGCTGCTCCTGGGTTTTTGTCAAGAATTGGGGATCACCAGCGTATTAACGACGCAGGTGGCAAACTGGTGCCGAACCTCGGTCCGGGAATTGGATCTCGCCCGCCGATTAGTCTTCCATTCCGTCCGTCATCGGCTCCCTCCGAAGCGCCTCGAGCCGAACCTGCTTCTTCTCCGCGATCCGAAGGTTCGACCTCTGAGCGAAAATACCCTGCGTGAATTCGCCGACCGTTTGACCGATCCTAACTACCGAATCTTCACTGCCGCCGATCAACTTCACCTCATGAGGCGATCCTTCTACCTTACCGGATCGGACCCGTTCGAGTTGTTTCAGCAGGTGTGCGAAAATGATCCAAAGATGACCCCTTCTCACGCATTCTATCTCGGTTATGAGATGGCCAAAGCCGTGATCGCCCTGACTTTGGGCAAGGAATATATTCAAGACCAACCCTTGCGCTGGGGATTCTTGACCCGACCGGAAGTTTCTCATCCTCCCGTCAACAGCGTTGATGATTGACTTCACGCGGACCAGGCCCGATCTGGATCAGCTGTCAGGCGGAATGTAGGGCAAGCCGAAAGATTCGGCCCATATCTCATCGGCTGTCATTGCAATCCAAATGGTCCGCGTTTTAATAGAGGAGCTTGTCTTCGCGACATGCAGGAGCCGACGATGCCGCGACCGAATCATCTTCCGACCTGCCCGCAAGTTTTGCCCTCGCGGACCACAAATAATTCCCGAACCTATCAAATCGAACTTATCACGCCCATGTTTGGTGGCGGCGTCGAGACGAGGACGATTGATACCGATCTCCCGATCCGACCTACCAGCATTCGTGGGCAACTGCAATTTTGGTGGCGGGCAACGGTCGGTCTTCAGTACCGGACCCGTGGTGAACTTCGAGATGCTCAGTCGGCGATCTGGGGTAACACGGAACAGGCCAGCAAAGTGCAAGTACGGGTGGATGACATCAAGGCTGACCCCGTTCTTCGGTGCGCTCGTTTTGATGAGAATCCGGACCGTTACCGCTCGGTGCCCACTTGGAACCCACCATTCCAGGACACGGCTCTTCCTTACGCTTTGTTCCCGTTTCAGGGACAGCTGGCGAAAGGTGGGCAGCAGATCGAGGTTCAACCTGCTCAATTCATCCCCAAAGCCAGCTTCCGGCTGACGATCGATTGCGCCGAGACCGTGGATTTTGCGAAGCAGGTCGAACCAGCCCTGATCGCTTGGATCACCTTCGGCGGGTTGGGCAGTCGGACGCGCCGGGGTTGCGGAGCCATCATGTGTCAATCGTTCCTGGCACAAGACCTCAATGATTTGCAGTCGCGGCTGAAAGGCTACTTATCGTCCGATGCTCCGAAGGAATGGCCGACTCTCGCCGCTGCCATCCTTGTCGGTCGCGAGTACAAGGAACCCATCCGGGCTTGGAACGAAGTCATCCGACTTTTTCAAAAGTTCCGGCAAGGGGTCGGGGTCGAACGAAATCCAGGCCAGCGGTCGAATCAGCCGGGGCGCTTGCGCTGGCCGGAACCGGAGACGATCCGGCGAGTGACGAAACAACGCCACAATCAGCATCAACGAACGGCATCGATCCCGGACGATGCCTTTCCGCGGGCCGAGTTGGGACTGCCGATCGTCTTCCATTTCAAAGATAAAGGGGAGCCACCCGACACCGTGCTGTACCCTGATGCCGGTCCCGATGGTGAAAAGCGCGAGCGAATGGCCAGTCCGCTCATTCTCAAGCCGGTCGCATTGCAGAATGGTCGTTTCGTTCCCCTCATAGTGCAGTTGAAGACACCTCTTCTCACCGGGGTGGATTTACGTCAGGGCGATCAATCGCTGAAGCTGCCAACGCCGACGTCCATTCGCGATCCCCGGCTGGCGAGGTATGAACACTCTCCGATGCAAGACCGTTCACCGAATGGCTCTGCGATTGAGGCCTTTCGCAGTTTTGCCCGATCGGAAGGATTCACAGAGGTGACGCGATGAGTTATTTACTCGCTGTTTCCATCGGTCCCGTTCAAGATTTCATCGCTGCCGCCCGACGAACACGGGATTTGTGGTTCGGCTCCTTCATGCTCTCCGAAGTGAGCAAAGCGGCTGCTCGGGAAATCCGCGAGCGCGGAGGACGACTCATCTTCCCTGCCCAAGATGCCGACCTAAGCGATAACGACGAAAATGAAAGCGTCGCCAATGTCATCCTCGCGGAGCTTCCCAATCAGGACCCTAATCATATCTTCCGCTTTGCTCGGGACAAGGCTCATGAAAAATGGCGCTCGTATACCCAGGAGGCCTTCGAGGACTTTGCCGAGTATATTCGCTCCCCCATCTGGAAGGCACAGGTCGATGATGTGCTCGAAGTTTATGCGGCTTGGGTGCCTTATTCTCCCGAGCGATATCGCGCTGACAGAAATCGATTGATGCGCCTCCTCGCCGGCTGCAAAAACTATCGTGCTTTTCACTCGAATCCCGTCACCGTCGCGCTTCCCAAGTCGTCACTTGATGGCCAACGCGAAACAGTGCTCGAAGAATTCGACCGTCAAAAGAGCACGGGCAAACTCCTGCGTCTGCGCTTGTCGTCCGGCGAACAATTGGACATCGTCGGATTGACGAAGCGTGCCGCCGGCGGTTCTCGTAACTATCCATCAGTGATGCGCGTTGCGGCTGATCCGTGGGTGCGAGGCAATCAAAAAAAAGAACAATTTAAAAAACTTGTCGAGTCCTGTAACGATCTCGCTAAGAAAGGCTCCCTCCATCGCGTGAAGCACGAGGTGTTTGAGAACTTTCCCTACGAAGGCATTGTTCTCTACTCAAGCCGACATCGCCAATGGGAGGAGGAAACCAAGCTGACTGACGAGCACCTTCGACAAATTCGGGCCTGCTTGGCGAACCTTCCCGAACCGATCCCTTATTTTGCTGTTTTGATTGCCGACGGCGATCGCATGGGGGCGACGATCTCGCGTTTGCCTGACGCGGACGCGAACCGGCAGTTTTCATCGACGCTGTCGCAATTTGCTGGCAACGCTCGGCAAATTGTCCATAAGCACCACGGCGTGTTGGTTTATGCCGGTGGCGACGATGTCCTTGCCTTCCTCCCCCTTGATACCTGTCTCCTCTGCGCTCGTGCCCTGCACGACGCGTTCTCCAATGCTTTGGCCAAGTACAGCGGCGAAGGCCATCAAAAGCCGACTCTTTCTGTTGGAATTGCGATCGGGCACTGCATGGACAATCTCGAGGATCTTTTGGAATACGGCCGAACTGCCGAAAAATGTGCCAAACAACCCGATCGTAATGGTTTAGCGATCCATCTGCACAAGCGGAGCGGTGCCCCCATATTTTTTCGACGGAGTTGGGAAGATAAGCCTGATCAGCGACTGATGGAATATGCCGAATTGATTCGGAAGCAGGCTCTTCCCAACAAACTACCTTATGATTTGCGATCGTTGGCAAATGTTTATGATGGTTGGCCAGACGAAAACCTTAGCGATGCGATTCAAACCGACGTCATCCGAGTGATTCGGGACAAACAGCCCAAAGCAGGTCGGCGATATATGCGGGAAATCGAGGACACCGTACATGAGAGGATCAAAAGTTCCTCAGCTTTGACCTCATGGTCGATCGAACTACTCATCGCCCGGATGATTGCCGAGGCCTTATCCCAATCAGCCGATGCTCCGGGGGGGACGAGTAAAAGGACGATGATTTAGGTGCATCCATGACCTACACCTACCTTGAAATCTCGGGCCTTGATCCCATCGTAGCCCGCGACGGACGGCCCTTCGGCGATGGAACGGGGAATCGCATGCGCGGTTTGCCCTGGCCCTTGCCGTCCGCGGTGGCTGGCTCGGCACGACGGGCCATCCTCGTTGGCCAACCCGACCGCACCTTCGACGAAGCAACCATCGAAGAACTTCTTCAGGTCGAAGTGGCAGGTCTCCTACCGGTCGCCGACGATCGGTTATTTTTGCCCGCTCCCCTGAATTGTGTTTGGAGTGGGGACACAAAAAATGGCCCAGGCGTCGTGTACCGTGCGATTCCACAGGAACCGAAAGACGGTGAAGGAAGCAGTCTGCCCGACAATCTTTGGCCTGTGTTGCTCGACGGCGCACCCGACGAGGATTTCAAGCCAAAACGCACCCCCGCCTGGTGGCCTGTCGATTATCTAGCCCAATGGCTCTGCGGGAAAATGGCCACCGCCAGCCCGGCGCCGTTCGAGAATGGACATTTCCTCGATCAGGCGATGAACAGTCTTCGGAATCGAGTCGCCATCAATCCCAGCTCGGGTAGTGCTGAGGAAAGCAAACTGTTCGCCGTCAGCGATCTGTATGTTGACCGGTTGCCGATTTATAAGAGTCCTTCAGCTGCTTCGAGGAACCCGAGGGAACAAGACGCGTTTTGGAAGCGTTGCCGGTCCGTCGTGTTGAGTACTCGTGTCTCCAACACGTTCCTGACGCATCCGGTTCAGATTCTGCATCCGCTGGGTGGAAACAAGAGACTGGTGGCGTGGCGCTCCGCACCAACGCACCAATCGTTATGGTCTTGTCCAGAAATAGTGCAGACGGCTCTTCAGGGTGCCCAGCGTGTCTGCATGATGTTAGTCACGCCCGGATTATTTTCGAACGGCTCGATGCCGGGATGGTTGCAAGGCGGCCTGGGATCGCCACCCGATATGAATGGCGTTACCCTGCGACTGGTGGGCGTCCTAACTGATCGCTGGAGAGCGTTATCACGGTTCTCCTGGGATTGGCGCAAAGGACGACACGGGCCAAGGCCCTTACGTCGAATGGTTCCGGCAGGTGGAATCTATTACTTCAAGGTGGAATCAGGCGAAGCGGCGGAGCTTTGCCATCGCTGGCTCACGTCCGTCTGCGACGACGTGCAAGACCGAAGAGATGGCTTTGGAATCGCGGTTTGGGGGATTTGGTAATCCATGAGTGAGGTCAGATCCATGCCAGATAACCGATCGGTTCGATTATATTGGTTGCATTGTTTGAGTCCGACGCATGTGGGGATCGGCCGCGGCTTAGGTTACATCGACTTGCCGATTGATCGCGACACGGTGACAGGATGGCCGATCATTCGTGGGTCGGCATTCAAGGGGGTCCTTGCGGACCGTTATTGTGCCACGAATGAAGCGCGTCAACATAAGCCCGAGTTGCGAGCGGCTTTCGGACTTGGCGGGGAAAGCAATGTCTCGAACTCCGGGGCGATCATGCCGACCGATGCGCGGCTGGTTTGTTTGCCGATCCGGAGCTTTCGCGGCACGTTTTCATGGGCCACCTCGCCTCTGTGCCTCCAAATGTTGCACCGCACGCTGACCCTGGCAGGTATCGACGCGACGAAGTTACCGTCGGCACCAACTGCATTAGCCGATGATACTTGCCACGTTTCCGAACCGTCGGCTTTGGTCGAGCAAAGCCACGTCAATGTCGCTGGCGCGAATCGCATTGAGCAAAAGGTTTTTCTCGAAGATCTCGACTTCAAGGCGACAGCCTGCCCCACGGCAACGAGCTGGGCCAGCACCATCGCGAGCTTTGTGTTCGAGGAGGGCGACAAGTGGAGGACCTATTTCCAGAACCGATTCGTTGTCGTCCCCGATCTGGCTTTCGATTTCCTGTGTGAAACGGGAACCGAAGTTCATACCCGGGTCCGAATCGACGATGAAACGAAGGTCGTCACGAAGGGTGCGCTTTGGACCGAGGAATCGCTACCGGCCGAGACGATCCTCATGGGCGTGATCCAGTGCGATCGAGTGTTTTGCAACCATAACGAAAATGGTCAAAAGATCACCCCCAAGGACCTGTTAGACAAGTATGCTACCGAGCCGATCACTTTGCAAATTGGTGGCAAGGCGACAATCGGTCGTGGGCAAGTTTACTGTCGGTTTACGGAGGTGTCATGATGGACACACTCAGTCAACGTTTAGCCCGAGCCGCGTTTCCAGCGGTGAAAGCCCGCAAGAGTGATTCTCAAGTTAACTTTAAGGAGTACACAACTTTCGCGAAGAAATTTCCTTCCCTGATTCACACCTGTGGCTTGGTGCAAGCGGTCGCTTTTGCTCAGGCGAAAAAGGAAAACGAGTATCTGGATGATCTCGCAGCGGTCCTCAGGGGAGCGCAACAATCGGGCATTGGGTCGGTAGAGGATTTCGCGGAGAAATCGCGGACGACCGATCTGAGCGCCTATTTACGTCTGAGCCGAAATACCCTGCTGGCCGCCAGTTGGCTGAAACGATATGTGGAAGCGCTCGCCGACGAAAAGGAGGAAAATTTCTGATGTCACGTCCCGCCGCTCGGATGAACCTCGAACCGGTCCTTCCCAACCGGGGCAAAGTCGATAACCACCCGGGTCTGCTGCTGCAACGGTATTTAGCCCGTTGGGCGACGGGTCAGGATGGCGATCCTGAGGAAAAACGAATCCTCCTCAACGCCGCCATCGAGGCAATTTCCAAGAATGAGACGAGAGATCTCTATCGTGCCGCTTATGAACGTTGGATTCGTTCATTGCCGGCCAAGACGGTCTCTTGCAAACTGCAAACACTGAAGAGGCTCATCGTGGGTCTCGGCTCGGAAAACGTCCTCGAAACGGGGATCACTCTTCATCACACCTATGGGATGCCTTGGATCCCCGGCTCAGCGGTCAAAGGTTTGGCCGCTCACTATTGCCATCAAGTTTGGGGAGAGGTTAATCATCGCTTTAAAAAGCCGACGGAAGCGGTAGATTCGGCCTATCGCGCGTTTCTCGACGGCAAACTGCCTCAACCCGATGATAACTATTACCGCTTGATATTTGGGAATACGGATGACGCCGGTTGTGTGACGTTTCACGACGCCTGGTTCGTCCCTGAATCGGACGCCAGACCGCTCAAGCTGGATGTGATGACGCCGCACCATCCAAGGTGGATCGAAGGTGAGACGCCGCCGACGGATTTTGACAGCCCTAATCCCGTCCCGTTTTTGTCGGTCTCCGGCAAATTCTTTTTCGCCCTGAGTTGGAACGGGCCGCCTTCCGATCAAAGTGCGGCTTGGCTCGACCTGTCCTTGCTGCTCGTGCGAGAGGCGCTCTTCGATTGGGGCATCGGCGGAAAGACGAACAGCGGCTACGGGCTGTTTGATCGCGCTGCTTGGACCAAAGAAGAGTCAGAGCAGCAGAAGAAGAGAGAACAAGAACGTCGGGAGGCCGAACGACAGGCTCAACTTGCCGCGATGACCGATGAGGAGCGACTCATTCATGAGTTTCTTGAAAATCACCGCAATAAGTCGGAAAGGCGAGAATGGATAAAGCTTCTTGAGGAATTGAAGAAGCCCACCGGCCGATTCCAGGACCGACGGCTCCGCCGGTGTGTCGCGGAACGAGTGAAACAAGGCATGGAAGCGGAGAAAAGGTGGAACGACAAACATGAAAACGTCGACCGGAAGAAGTTCATTGAAGCGATTCTGAATGAGGAGCCATGATAATAGCTCGACGGCACTTTATTTTTCCTCGCCTCTCTCGACAATCTCTCCCGATCTCATAGGGCAGGCTGCCGTTTGGGCGCCGATGAGGCATTTCACCGGCGTATAATAAGGGATGCATGAACTCTCCATTGCCGTGAGCCTGATTGAGGCAGCGACCGAGGTCGCCGCGAATCAGAGCGGCATCGTCCGTGCCGTACATGTTCGCGTCGGGGCTTTGAGCGGAGTGGTTGCCGAGGCGCTGGCGTCGGCTTACACGATGGCTCGGATCGGTACGCCGCTCGAGCAGGCCGAGTTAGTGATCGAGCCGGTGCCCGTTGTCGTGGAGTGTCGTCGCTGCCCGGCGAAACGGGAACTGCTGACTTTCGATGCTCTGGTCTGTCCCATCTGCGGTAACGTCGAAGAGGTCGTTCGCGGTCGAGAGTTGGAAATCACGGCTGTCGAAATAGAAGAGTGATATCATGGCGACCACAAGACTGGTCGAAGTCCGCCGTCAGGTGCTCAAGCACAACGACACGGTAGCCCGAGAACTGCGGCAAGCGTTCGACGAAGCGGGAGTCACTGTCATCAGTTTGGTCTCCAGTCCGGGTTCGGGAAAAACCCGGCTTTTGGAAGAGACGCTGACACACCTACAGCGAAGTTACAAGGTCGCAGCCTTGGTAGGCGATCTGGCCACGGACAACGACGCCCAACGGTTGGCAGGGAGCGGGGCTTTCGTTCGCCAAATCGTGACGGGCACCGTCTGCCATCTCGAAGCAGCCATGATCCGCGAGGCGCTGGGCGATGGGCCTTGGCGCGACTTCGATTTTCTCTTCATCGAAAATGTCGGCAATCTCGTCTGCCCCGCGACATTCGATCTCGGGGAGTTGCAACGGGCGGTCCTCTTTTCGGTCACCGAAGGCGAAGACAAACCCCTGAAATATCCGACGATCTTCCACACCTCGGACGTGGCATTGATCACGAAAATGGATTTGGCCGCCGCAGCCGAATTTGATCGATCGGCAGCGCGGCAAGCGATCCACCGAGTGCGGCCGGGGATGCCTGTGTTTGAAATCTCAGCCAAGACCGGCGAAGGAATGAAACAATGGCTCGAGTACCTGGTGGATCAACATGAACGCCAATGTGCCGGACCAGCTTAGCGACGATCTGTTCATGTGGGGTGTCGAAGCCAGCAATTGGGCGATGGCCTTGGAGCATTGAACCGACGTGATGGCGATGGTCGAACAGCACAAGGTGCATTGCCTCGTTGAAAAGGGGCCTCGGGCGAGCGAACCGCCCTTGGATCTGGTCCAATTGCTCCAGATGATCGAATCGGCGAAGTCACTGGTCCCGCCGACGATGATGAGGCTGGAGCCGAAGGAGTAGCGCGCCGTGGCACATTGTCGCCGACCTACGGGGCGGCATACCATAGCGAGCAAGGAGAGTCACATCTTTTGCCGTGAGGCATGTCACGATGGAATGGCGCGCTCGAGCTCCGGTTCGCTTCTGCGATTTGGGAGGTTGGACCGACACACGGATTGTCCCCCAGGGGGCGGTGCTGAACTTCGCCGCTCGGCTGTACACCTACGTCACGCTGCGGGTCAAAGAGGGAACCGGCGGCTTCACGCTGGAGAGCTTGGACACCGACGAGCGTTATCACTTTCACGACGTTCGTCAGATCGAGTACAACGGCGTACTCGACCTGCTGAAGGCGGCAGTTGCTCGCTCGGGGATTCAGTCGCGTCGGAGCGGCCTGTACTCAGTTCGCTGGGACATCACCGTCCAAGTTCGATCCGACGCCCCGCCCGCCAGCGGCTTGGGGTCTTCAGCCGCGCTTGGTGTCGCCGCCTTGGGGGCGTTGGCCGCTTATCAGGGCCGACGGTTGCTCCCCCATGAACTGGCCCGCGAATCGCAATTGCTCGAGGTGGAGGATTTGAAGCTCGAATGCGGCGTACAGGACCAATTTGCGGCGGCTTACGGCGGGACCAGTTTCATGGAGGTCGAATACCCCTCCGCCCGCGTCTTTCCACTGCCGCTCAGTCAGGCAACTCGCTGCGAACTGGAGGACCGATTCGTTCTGGTGTACACGGGCAAATCGCATTTCTCCAGCGCCATGCATCAGAAGGTCATCAGCGAGGCGGATCGGCACCGTGACGACTTTGCCCAGTTGGCCCAAGCCGCCATTTTGGGCAAAGAAGCGTTGCTGGCCGACGATTTGGACGCCTTCGCCGCTGCCATGAACATGAACTGGGAAGCACAAAAGCGATTGCACCCGGACATCACGACACCGGAGATCGAAGCGTTGTATGCAGCCGCCTTCGAGGCCGGAGCGGTCGGATTTAAAGCGAATGGTGCCGGCGGCGGGGGCACGGTCACGATTCTCGTGAAGCGCAATCACAACACTCGGGTCCGGCGCGTCGCCGAGGAATTAGGCATGCTCGTCTTGCCCGCGTTTATCGACACCACCGGGCTGCAAGTCTGGGAAACACGCAGCTAGCGGCGGAGCGATCGACGTCGCGGAGACGAAGTGAATATCAACTGGTCAGATTGGGAAGCCGGGGCACATAACGCTAAATTGGGTAGCGCTTCGATCCAATCCGAGCGACTCGTCTCGGGCGTCAAGCCGGCGACGAGAGAAATTGCCCTTTTCATGGGGATGAAGTGGGTTTATAGCGTTTCCTTCGAGGAAGGGAGGGGAGCCGTATGGCCCGCGATGCCACGTTGGTGGTCGAAACGACCCGGCTCACCAAGATTTACCAAAACCGCAACATCGCCATCAATGACGTAACTTTGGCGATCGAGCCAGGCCACGTTCTCGGGTTGCTCGGTCCGAACGGGGCGGGAAAGACGACGTTGTTGCGTTTGATTCTCGGGTTGCATCGACCGACGGCGGGTCAGGTTAAAGTATTTGGTCGGCGGATGACACCGAACGCGGCCGACTTACGCCGTCGCATCGGTTACATCCCGACCAATCCCCAATTCCCCCGGGGAATGACCCCCATCGCTTATCTGGACTATATGGCCCGGCTGTTCGGCCTGCCTCGCGACATTCGCAAACCCCGATTGGCGTCATTAATCCGTGCCGTCGATCTATTAAACGCCAGTGGTGATCCGATCGAGCGATTTTCGCATGGCATGACGGCCCGACTGGCCGTCGCCGCCAGCCTCATCAACGAGCCGGACCTGCTCATCTGGGACGAACCGACGCACAATCTCGACATCGAAGCGCGTCGCTCCATGCTGGAACTGATCAAAACGCTGGCCGCTGAGAAAACCTTGATCCTCTCCAGCCACAATCTCAACGATGTCGACGAAGTTTGCAATCACACGGCGGTGCTCCATCACGGGCAGTTGATTTTTCACGGCTCGCTCTCCGAGCTGAAGGGCCGCATCCGAAAAAATCACTACGAACTCGACCTCGAAGGCGATCAAAAAACGATCACCAAGGCCGTTCAAATCATCAAGACCATGAATGAATTCAGCAAGGTGCAACTGAAGCAACGTCGGCTCGAACTGTTGCTCGCTGCCGATGCCTCGAATTGCACGGCCTTGGCGAATGTCTTCGTCACGCTCGCGGACAACAAAGTCAACCTGGTCAGTATTCGCAGCGTCGGACAGCAGACCGAACAGGCGTATCTCGATTTGGTGGAGACGGAGGAATCGCGCGGTTTCACTCGGCTCTATTCTGCCAATGAAGCCGCTTGACCTCACGCAGGTGGCCTATGGACGCGGTGACGATCCCCATTCGACTGAAGTACAAGCGTTGGCTCCCCTACCTCGCGGTCCTGCAGACCGACATTCGGCAGACGATGCGGAGTTGGGTGTATCGCCTGTGGCTTTTGGCGATGTTCTTGTTGGGTTTCGGTTACTTGCTGTATCGACTGGGCGTTCACCGCGAAGCGGGAGTGATTCAAGAAGCCAATCTCGTCATGAGTGATTTGCTACGTTGGGTCGTTCTCGGTTCCGCCGCCGTCATCGCCGCGATCACCGTCGGCAGTATCTCCAGTGAGCGCGGGACCTTGGCCGACTCTGTTCTCAGCCGCGGTATCAGCCGCTACCAATACTTCCTCGCCAAGTGGCATGCCCGTGTCCTCACCGTGGTCGCGACATTCATGATTCTGAGCGGTGTGATGTTAGTTGCCAGCCATTTCTTGTTGCACGAAAATCTCAGCTTGACTGGCAGCCTTGCCGCTCTTCTTCTTGTATCGTCCTTGTTCTTCCTTGTCGCGTCGGCCGGTGTCACCCTCAGCGCCTTGACCAATGATTCTCGCGTCGCCATGACCCTCCTTTGGCTCGCCCTTTACGGCGGCGGCGCTTTGCTCGAGTTGCTTCCCAGCCATCATCCAACTCCCGACCGCATTTTGCGTCACTTGCCCGCCACCCTTCGCGGCGAGTTCGATCCCACCCTGGTCACCGACGTTCTCGGCTACAGCATCCTGGCCTCGACCCTTGTCGCCGCCATCGGCCTGGTCGGCTTCTCTCGACGCGACGTCTGATCCCTCCGTTCTCTCATCTAGATCTCCGCGAGAGGCTCTTTCGAATCGCCAAACTCATTGAGATGCACCCCTGCCTTCTCCAGCAGTGACAAATACAGACTGCACATCTTCCGATTCGGTTTGCCGAGATAATCCAGAATTCGTCCCGTCTGAAGACGACCACCACCTCGACCTAACAACACAACCGGTAATTGGTCATTGTTATGATGTCCCGTCATCATACTCGATAGATACAAGAGCATCGTATTGTCTAAGACGGTCCGATCTCCTTCCTGAATCGCGTCCAGCTTCGTCGCGATATACGCGACCTGCTCCGTGAAAAACTGATTGACGCGCAACCAGTCTTCATTATCCGTGTGCGATAGCAAATGATGGATCATATAATCGATCTTGAGATTCGGGAAACGCAATGACGAATGATCGTTATTAAGTTTCAACGTGGCGACCCTCGTGGTATCGGTGCGAAATCCTAACACGATGATGTCACACATCAACCTCATATGCTCGTCGATGTCCTGGGGGATACCTTCGGCAGGCCGCGGCATGTCCGGGCGATCGAGAGTCGGCCGCCCACCTTGAAGGCGGCGGTTCTTCCCAGCTTGCTCGATCCGCTGTTCCACCTCGCGAACACTATTGAAATATTCGTCCAACCGGCGTTGATCCGCAGTGCTGATCCGCTGGCGGTAGCTTTGGGCATCCTCCAGAACGGCGTCGAGGACGCTGCGGTCCGCTTTACCGACCTCATCGCGAAAGAGCCGGTCAAAGGCCAACGCCGGGTAAAGTTCGAGCGGTGTCGGCGTCGTCGGAGAACTCCACGAAATATGCGAGCTATAGATCATCGAATAGTTTTTGTGAATGGCGGCGATCGGCGGCTCGGTGCCAAGGACCAGACTGGGCACCTTCGTCTGCCCCAAGGTCCGCTGGGCAATGACCTGATCGCAACTAATGCCCGAGCGGACCTCTCCGCCCGGGGCCAGCCGTGCGCCCGTCAGGAGGTTGCCGGTTTGGCAGCTATGAATTCCGCCGACCAGTGCCTCGGCATTGTACAGCCCTCGTAAAAAGATCATTTTCTCACGGAACGGGCGCAGAGGGTGCAAGACCTGACCCAACTCCATCGAGGCGCCCGAACCTTTGGCCCACCATTCGCGGCTATGGAAACCATTACCCGCGAACACGACGGCAAAGCGAACCGGAGCGTCGGAAGCCGAATGCTTGGGTTGATCGTCGCCCCATACAGCGGCGGATTCGAGCCACGGCAGGGCCATCGTGACGCCCACCCCTCGGAGAAATGTGCGGCGATCAAGCCGGTGTGTCGATTTCATCATGTCGGCTCCAAAAGAAATAACATCGGGCAGAGTTGATGACAAAAGAACCGGTCGCCTCCAGCCTTCTCTCATCTCAGATGTTGGTCCATCGTTGCACGGACCTCATACGAATCAACCAACGTTCTTCCGGTGCTGGGTTTAGTCCTCGGTAAAATCTCGACCTCGAATCAGGCGAAATTGGGGGCTCAAGACGATCGTTTCGATCGCGGCGTGGATTCGACCGTCGTTCTTCGCCAGGGCCGCCACCATGTCATCCAGCAGTGGTGTA
>CAKZUU010000143.1 GCA_937922175.1 uncultured Gemmataceae bacterium | reverse complement strand
GCGGCTTGCGGATCGAGAAGGATGCGAACCGCGGCGTCCAAAGCGCCCGGATGACCGACACGCACCCCCAGGGAGAGATGACGGTGCACGGCGTCGCCTTTCAAAGCCTGGGCCAGGGCGGCGCGCAGATCGGTCGGCAAGGGACCAGCCGCACGCCCCGCCAATCCTTGACTGACTCCCCGCAGAACGCGGTCCGTGTCTTCAGGTGTGGGAGCCCGACGAAGGAACTCCACGCAGGCGGCAAGATCGGCGGGTGTCCCTGCCATCGCCCAACGCTGAGCCAAACGTTCGATGAGATGTGATGCTACCAAGGCGGCTCGCCAGAGAGACTCATCGTGCAGTGCTCGGAGAATGAGATCGCGGCCCTCCGGTTGCCCCGCATGGTGCTCGATCGCCCACCAGAGCAAGAGCGGGATGAAGGGGTCGGAGGTCAGTTCATCGCGTTGGCACAGCGACCAACAGAGGGACAAGCCCTCGCGGGGAGGCAGTCGTTTCGCCGTGCTGGCGCATTGGCTGAGGACCTGCCGGTCCTTCTCCCGGGGCAGTCGAGCGAGCAACTGGGCCACTTGCGGAAGTTGTCGACGATCTCCCATCAAGCGCACGACCCACATCCGAACGGCCGGATTGGCATGCTCCCAGGCTGCGTCCCAATTCTCTTCAAAATGGGGATCCACTAGATGCAAGGCCCAAAGCGACTCGAGGGCGAGTTGGCCTCGGTCGTCGCGCAGTTGTCGGCGGAGGGTGGGAACCACGGACGAATCGCCGCGATCCGCAAGGACACGCCGGGCCGTCTCTCGAAACCAGCGATTGGGGTGGGCCAACAATTCGACCAATTGCTCCGACGATTTCTGATCCAGGTTGAAACGTGGGAGGGGAACCGCGCCGGCGGAGCGAATGCGATAGATTCGACCGGACTCACGGTGCCAGTTGTCGCGGGGATCGACATGACTGATGCGATTTTCGTACATGTCGGCGACGTAGAGTGCGCCATCGGGTCCCGCTTTGAGATCGACCGGCCGAAACCAGCCGTCGGTACTGGTGAGGAGAAAAGGTTCCTCGACGGTGCGGAAGGTGGACTCGAAGGGTTCCAGGCGGGTGACGTGGATGCGATGTTGGAGCGGACTGGGGCCGATGATCTTCCCGTGGTACTGCCGGGGCAGTGAGTCGCCGCCGTAGACGATAAACGTGTGGGTGAGTCGATCGGCATTGCCAGTGTGGGGCATGTGGCCGAAGAATCCGAAGGCGAAGGGGTTGGTCAGCGGCCCATGTTTTCCCCAGGCCTTGATGTAGTAGCCGCCTTGGACATAGTGCAACCCGCGGTAGGTGCCGTGGTTGGTGCCGGAGTAGAGCCGGCCTTGGTCGTCGAAAACCACGCCAAAGGTATTGCCTCCTCCTTCGGCAAAGATCTCGAATTGGTGCGTCTTGGGGTGATAGCGCCAGATGGCCTGGCCGAGAAAGTCGGTGGTCTTGGGATCGTGCGTGATTTCGACGCGAACCTTGGCCGTGCAGGTGCTGCCCTGCGCGCCGTAAATCCAGCCATCGGGTCCCCAGGTGAGGGAATTCATCACGGCGTGGGTGTCTTCCAGACCGAAGCCGGACAAATGCACCTCGGGATCGCCGTCGGGTTGATCATCGCCATTGCGATCGGGGTAGAAGAGGAGATAGGGAGGATTGCTGACCCAGACACCGCCTTGGCCCACGAGGACGGAGGTGGCGATGTTCAACCCCTCGACAAACGTTTTGACGTGGTCGAAGGTGCCATCGCCGTCGGTGTCTTCGTGGATGGTGATCCGGTCACGCCCGGGGAAGTGTCGCGGTGGAGGCGGGGGCACCTTGTCAAACTTCGCGCGGATGTATCGGTCGTACTCCACGATTTTCAACCCGGCGGGGAAGGGGTATTGTTCGTAGTTGACCACCCAGAGTCGGCCTCTCGAATCGAAGCTGAGGTGGACGGGCTGGCGGACGGTCGGCTCGGCTGCGATGAGTTCAACGACTAACCCATCCGCGGGTTGCAATTTTTTCAAGGCGTCCGGGGGAGGGAGAGGGTCGCCGCCGGCGAGGGGGGCGTGGAGTCGGCGGAGGGCTTCGTCAAGTCCTCGGGTCTGTCCGGGGGCGGCCGAACCGGTCGAAGGGGGATCCGACGCCGACAGCGGGTCACCAAATCCAACACATCCGAAGGCGAGCAAAGTGGGAATCCAGGAATGGTACCAACGTGTCATGGCAGGGACTCGGGTAAGGCGGGACAATGAGTGAGACACGGAGGATGGTAGGCATTTCGCGGGGTCAGTCTAGGGCGAAGAAGGGGTGACAGTTAAGGCGGGGCGATTCGGATCGGGTGGGGGAACTGGGTGAAGAGGCCGAGGGGAGGGTGGCTGGTGCTCGGTTCTGAGAAAAGTGGATCATGCTACGGATTGTGCGGGTCGTGCGGATCAGGAGAAAGGCACGGAAAAGTCCTCATGTTTGGGTCGCTCCGAGCCGATCAAACGCAAGGGCAATTCGGGCGCGAGCGCTCGAGCTGCCCGCCCTACAGAAGGCACGAGACAAGAAGCGGGGCAAGACACGTGGGGAACAGGACAGAGAGATCCGGGGATTGGGATCGAACGGCGGAGACGAGAAGCGGTTCGAGCCAATTGTCGGAGCGAACGGGGGCCCCGTGGGGGTTGGGCGTCGGCAGACAGGAGCGTCCCATGCGAAAAGGACTACTCGGATCGGTAGCGGCCCTGGCAGCCGGCGCGGGCTTGGCATGGGGCCAGGCGCCCGGGGCAGGCGGTCCACCGCTCGTGGACCCGGTGCCCTCGGCGGTCGCCCCGAGTTTCGGTTCGCCACCCGCCGGAGCCTCGATCTCACCTTCCTCGCCGATGACAGCGCCGGCGGCGACGGTGTTGGAGCCGGGAGTTCTCCCTCCCCGTTTTTACGCGGAGCCGGGAGTCATTCCTCCGGGCTATTCCGGGCCGGGTTTGCTGAATTCCAATTGGTCGGCCGGCAACTTTTATCTGGAACGAATGTGGGGCGGCTTTGAGTATCTGCTCTGGAAGTTCCGCAATGGTCCGACTCATTGGCCCCTCGCGGTCCAAGGCACGATCCCCGGCGGGGTGGACTTTACCTTGCCTGGTTCCGTGATCCTCGCCGGCGGTGAGGAGTTCAACTGGGACTTCTCGAACGGCGGGCGTTACACGGTCGGCTTTTGGCTCCCCGGATCGACGAAGATCGGTATTGAGTCGGTGGGCACGGTCCTCGAAGCCAAGCCGTTGGAAGTTGGCTTCGACGCGGGCACCCTCGGCATCCCGGTGCTGGGAATCCCGTTCATCAACGAGTTGACCAGTTCGATCGATTCGCTTTTCGCTGCTTTCCCGGGGGCCCTGGGGCCATCGGGCGGCCAGATCCGCGTGCGATCGATGACGCAGTTCTACTCGGCCGAATTGAACATGTTGGCGAACCTGTACCGAGCCTTGTACTTCCACGCCAATCTGGTGGTGGGTATCAAGCACGGCAGCTTGCAAGAGTCCACGTCCATCCTGCTGACCTCGCCGGTGAATCCCAATGGATTTTTCCTGGGGGCGGCGAACAACGCCCCGATCCGGATGTTGGATCGGTTCGAGACGCGGAACTACTTTTACGGCGGCCAGATCGGATTGCAACTCCAGTATCGCTGGCGGAGCCTGACGCTGGATTACGACAATCGGATCGCGATGGGCGTAACGCGGCGGATTTTGGATGTGAAGGGTTCGACCCGTGCGGGCACGGCGACCGCTCCGGGCGGTCTGTTCGCCGGCCTGACCAACATGGGTGAGCGAGCGGACAACGAGTTCGGCGTGATCCCGCAGATTCGCGGTGCCTTGGGTTGGCAGGCGTTGCAATGGCTGCGTCTGACGTGCGGCATCGACTTCGTGTACATGAGCAGCGTGATTCGTCCGGGTGATCAGATCGACCCGGTGGTCAATCCGACCTTGGTGCCTTTGCGGGCCGAGTTTGGTGCGGCGGCAGGGACAGCTCGACCGGCGCAGCGATTCGTCACGACCGACGCTTGGGCCACGGGTGTCTCGTTCGGCCTGCATGTGCGGTACTAAGGAAGCAACATTCGGGCGGGACCTGATCCAGGAACCTCCCACGCGCGGTAGCGGTTCCCCAATGCCTCTCGGGGCGAGACCCTCGGGTCTCCAGCGGGGGCGACGGAGTCGGCAGACAGGAGCTTTCCATGCGTAAAGGACTACTCGGATCGATCACGGCTCTGGCGGCCAGCGCCAGTCTGGCTCACGGACAACCGCCCTCGCCGATGTCCGCTTCCTATCCGTCGGCACCGATGTCGGCTCTGCCGGCGGCTCCCAGCGGGACGTGGGCGGCTCTTCCACCGGCCGACGCTCCCTTCCCTCTCGGCGAATCACCCGATGGACCTCCGGGACTGCTCAACCAGATGTTCGGCGGCGGGGGCACCGGATTGTCCACCGAACGCGGTTGGGCCTCCTTCAATTCCAACGTCTGGTTCATCCGCACCATGCCCAGCGGTCTGCCGCTCATCACCGCCGGCACGACCCTCTCCGGCGGCGTCGTGCCCAGCATCGGCACCACGACGACCTTCAGCGTCGATAACTTCAATGTCAATCCTCTGGTCGGCGGCAGCTGGGATGTCGGTTATTGGTTCCGTCGGAATTCTTTGTGGGGGTTGAGCTGGGATGGCTTCGTGACGGAGATTGACTCCGATCGCTATCGCATTGCCCCGAACAACCAGGTGGTCGCCCGCCCGTTCATCGATGCCGATACCGGCCTGCCCAACTCGCTGCTGATCGGTTTCCCCGGATTTCTCAGCGGTGAAATCTCCGCCTCGATCACAGCTCAACTCTGGGGAAGCGAGTGGTTACTCCATCGCAAGCTGTTTGCCGATGAATTCCGCCGACTCAGCTTCCAGTTCGGGTTCCGCTACCTCGACATCGCTGAGGAACTCGCGGTTCAATCCAGTTCGGTCGTGCAACCCGGAAGCACCACCAATTTCTACAACCTGGTGTTCGGCCCCGGGGCTCGCATCGACGTCAGGGACCGCTTCGCAACCCAAAACCAATACATGCTCGGCCAGCTCGGCTTGCAAGGAAACTGGCGCTACCGTCGTTGGCTCCTCGAATGGGCAACTCGCGTCGGCTTGGGCGGCGTCTACCAAACCCTCGATGTCCAAGGCTACTCGGCCGTTACTCCGGCTCCGGGCGCTCCGACAAATACCGTCATCGGCGGCTTACTCGCTGTCGATAGCAACATCGGCCGCTATCATTCCTCGCGCTTCGCCGTCGTCCCCGAGGGCAAGATTCAAGTCGCGTATCGGTTCGTCGGCCAACTCGATCTCGGATTGGGATACACCTTCACCTACATCAACAGTGTGCTTCGGCCCAGCGAGCAGATCGATGCCCAGGTCAGTACGACTCGCGTTCCCGCGAGCGCTAACTATGCGTTCCCCGGCGGCGCGAACCGGCCGCGTGTCCTCCTGAACCACAGCGACATGTGGCTCCAAGGCTTGAACTTCTTCGCCAGCCTGCGATACTGACAGCGCACCAACGACACTGCCGTGCAAATCGCGCGATCGGCCCGCGGCCCCAGCCGTGGGCCTTTCGATTTTTCTTTCCCGAGTTCGGGGGGCGGCCCCCGATGGGATCAGCGATCGGTTTTCTCCGAACCGGAGCGGTCAGGTGCCGGACGGCAGAAACATTCGTGCCAAACTGAAGTAGAAGATCAGTGTCACGGTGTCGGTAGTGGCCAAGGCGAGCGGCCCGGCCGCAACCTGCGGATCGCAACGTAACAGCCGCAGCATCAGCGGCATCGTCAGACCAATGACGGCAGCACAGGCGACCGCCGTCCCGATGCCTGTCAGCAATGACACCGCGGCCGACCATGAGTCTTTCCAGATCAAACTGACCAGTCCGACAATCAATCCGCAAGCTGTCCCGAGAAACAGGCCGGTGATGCCTTCGCGGCTCATCCGAGGCAGCAGCGTCCGCCATGACCCCCGACGACCGTGCAGTGCTTGGATGGTCAGACTCACGGATTGGATCGTCACGCTTTCGGCCAAGGCGAGGACGATTGGAATGAAGGGCACAACCAAAGGTAGGGAACTCACATCCCGATAGAGATCGGTGATACCCGCCGCGAGAAGCCCCCCGCCGATGTTGGCCAGCAGCCAGGGAAACCGTCGGCGGGCGGCCTGGATCGGTGAGCGCTGTTGAGCTTCGGTCAAATGAACGCCGATCAGTTGAAAGAGATCGTCGTTGTTCTCCTTCAATTCGATCTCGCCCAACTCGCGCGTATAGAGTTCGACGTCGACCAGTCCGAGGATGCGCTGCTTGGTATCGACGACCGGGAACGCCAACAGACGGTGGAACGTGAAGAATTCGCACGCCTCCAAGACCGTGGCGGTTTCGGGAATTGAGATCACCGGCGACACCATGATGTCGCCCAATCTCGTCTCCGCCGGACTCAACAACAACCGGCGCGTCGGCACCACGCCCCGCAGACGGCCCTCGGCATCGACGACGTAGAAGTAGATGATGCGGCCCATCGTTGACCTCTGCCGCAAATCGTCCAACGCCTGACCGACCGTCCACGATTCCTCGAATTGCACGAAGTCCCGACGCATGTGCTGCGTCACGGGCTCTTCCAACTCGTTCCGCGAGAGCAATGGTTCCATGGCACTTCCTCCCTAACCGTGCCGATCCGACGGCTTGCCGGGACGAAAGAGGCAGTGTACACGGTTCGCTCCTTGCTGCCGAGCCGCAATGTCGCCCCGGAAACGTTATCTCGACGGACTCCGCTGCCGGAGTGACAACGCTGCTGCCGGGAGGGGATCGTTCCGCCTTGAGGCGATCCAGGTCGCAGGTTGCCCGAGGGCGACGGTTCGGTCCGGCCCGTCGTGAGCAAACGGCACGTCCGGTTGAGAGGTGATGCCTCGGGTCGACGAATCGCGGTCGGCGGGGCCGCGCTTAAGAGGTTTTCTTCGCGGTCAACTGTCGCAATAAATAGCGTCGGGCGAACTCGCGCAACGGGTCCTTTTCGGGATCGTCGAGAGGGAGCGATTCACGGCTCGGACCCGGGCGGAGGACCTGTTGCTCCATCCAGTCTTTGATCTGTTTCGCCAAATCGGGTGACACGGGGAACTCCAAGCCGGGATCGGGTCGGATTCCCCAATCGTCAGCGTCGCGGCTGTCGGGAAACCGTTGCAGATTTTTCCCGTTGGGGCGCGTAAACAGCCCGGTGGTCAGTTTGAATTGGATGTCGAGTTGTTCGCCGCTGTCCAGCCGGACAATTTCGGTTCGTTGGACGCTTCCCTTGCCCAAGGAGCGAGTCCCGGCGACGACCGCCACGCCGTGGTCCTGCAAGACAGCGGCGATCATCTCTCCACCTCCCCGCGTCTCGCCGTCGATCAACACCACGGTCGGGATGCCCTCGAGAATGGCGCTGCCGTCCTCGATCATGACTCGTTGTTCGCCATCACGCCGGTCGCGGAAGGTGGCCAGTAACCCCGATTTGATGAACATTCCCGCAATCGCCTTGGCCGGTTCAACGAAGCCTCCGGGATTGCCTCGTAGATCGAGAATCAATCCCCGCATGCCTTGCAATTTCAACCCTTCGATGGCCTCCACCATTTCCTGGCTGCTCGATTCGTCGATGAAGCCCAGGCGGAGGTAGCCGATGCGGTGGGTCGGATCCAGCATGAAATCCCATGAATGATCGAGACGTCGGCGGACGCCAAAAACAGACTCGGGGACGAAATTCGTCGGTGAAACTTTGACCACGAGCGTCGTCTCCGACACGGGGCGCCGAATCGTCAGCGTGAACGTGAGCGGTTCGGGGCTTTCCAAATGGATGAGTTTCGGGAAGAGTTTGATCCCATCGGGAGAGTCGATGGGGTGACGCTCGATGGCGGTGAGGATGTCGCCGGGGCGGATGCCTGCTCGTTGTGCCGGACTGCCGGGAATGACCGACGAGATCCGTGCCGGTCCCCGCGACAAAGGGATGCGAGCGGGAGCCGAATCGCGACTCGCTTCGAGCAGCGTGACCACAGGTTCAGGCAGCGACTCGAATTCAAAACCCGCGCCGTACATTTGCGAAAGGCTCATGTTCCGACGATCTCCGGGTTGTGGCACCCCGCAGTACGGGTCCAACGCCCGTGGCACCGAACGGATGCTGGCCCAGAGCGCTCGCGAATCGCGCAGCGCCTCGTGGTCGCCCAACCTTTCCCGGGCAACGGCTAGAAGGTGCTTGATCGCCTCCGGCTCCGCCGCTTGAGCGACCTCCGCTCTCAGCGCGGTCGGGAGAGGCTCCTGCGCGGCTTCATAAAGGCCCTGCAACGCGGCCAAGGCCAGGTCCGTGCGGGGCACCGGCCGAACGTAGTTTGCCTCCACCCACCGCAGGAAGATCGTCAGTTCGTGGGCGTATCGCCGTGCCTGGGTCCGAAGCGCGTCGTTCGTCGGCACCGACGGCGTTTCTCCTGGGCCGGCCCCCCTCGAGAGACTTGCCCCCGCCGCCAGCAGTAGCGCAGCCACCATTGTCGGACGCATACACCCCGTCTCCTCTGCTTGGTTTCTCGTATGCTACGGCAGTTGACGGGCGGCCGCAATCCAGATCGGTTGCCTCCCCTCGTTCTCTCACGGATTGTTGTGTCGATTCGACCATTGACCGCGAACGGGCGACACTTGTATACTGCGGCGGACAGCTCGGGGAGACCTCATGAGTTTCGGCGACGGATCGGAGACGGAATTCGAGACGGCTCATGGGCGGGAATGGCCCAGTGTCCGGCAGTTCAACGTCTTCCTCGAAAACCGTCTCGGTGCGTTGATGGATCTGGTCCGCCGCTTCGAGTCCACGGAAATCCGCATCGTCTCTCTGACCGTTGTCGATTCGGCCGATTGTGCCGTCATCCGGTTGGTGTTCAACGACCCGGAGCGAGCCCGGGAAGTTTTTGAACTGGCCAATCTCCCTTTTACCGAGAGCGATTTGCTCGTGGTCAAGTTGCCCGAGAGCAAGCAACCGTTAGCTCATATTTGCAAGGCGCTGCTCAGCGCCGAGGTCGATATCCACTACGCTTACCCGCTACTCGTGGGGCCGGATGGCTGCGCGGCCCTGGCCTTGCACGTCGCCGATCATGAAACCGCCGTCGCTACCCTCTCCCGCATGGGATTCACCATTTTCGGAGACCACGATTTGATGGATGATTGATTCGGCGCCGTCGAGCGTCATCTCCGCGGCGGGCGGGGGCGGGGAGGATCGCCCTGGGCGTGCGGCCAATCGCGAGGCAGGTAGCGAATCCGTGCCAAGTGGGGTGTCTCGACGCGCCGATTCCTTTCCGCTCGACTGATCATCGCGGCATCCAAGATCCCCGTTGTCAGCAAGGTTCGCTCAACTGGATAGGCCGGATGATTCGTCTGAATCGTGTGTTCGATGGCCCGCAATTGATAGGCGAAATGGGCGAACGGTTCAGGCTGCTGCAAATAAAAATGGGTCGCTTCGATCGCGTGATTCTTCCGTTGACAGGCAAACGTGAACGCCCCTCCGTCGCCTTCATAGGCCCATCCGTTCATCATGGCAACGGCGGCTTTGAGACCATCGCTGTATTCGATGAAAATGACGCCGCTTTCGGCAGCTTCCTCGGTGAGGCGGCGGTAATCGCCCTGGGCCGACGCGGGAACCTTCGCCAAGGCCGCTTCGAGCAGTTCCTTCGACCATTCGCCCCGGTCCATCGTTTCCCACATGGCCTTGCCCGTGAGGCAGGTGACAGCCCGCACGCCCGTTTCTCCGCCGCGCCGCCGTTCCAACATGCATTGCAAGGCTTCGAGGGCATGAAAACCGTAGCCCTCGAACGGGCCGTATCCCACTTGCACCGCCCCGATCAGTTCGCATTCCTTGGGCAACTGCAACTCCGGTCGACGCCACGTCACGACCAACGACGAACCTGCGATCAGCGGGACGAACAATTCCCGCGCCCGACGATCCATCCATTCGGCATCCTGCCACTCGGCCGACAGATGCTTGTCGATAAAGACCGGCACGCTTCGCTTGGATTTCTCGAACACGTCGCAGATTTCGGCGAACATTCGCCGTCGCGGGTAAAGGATCTGTCCCCGGTCGTTCCGCGGATACTCACCGTGCTCGCCGATGCAGAGGACGCCATCGACGGCGAGTCGATCTCCGCCACGGCAGAGGGCATCCGCGATGGTAGGGGACAACCGGAAGCGAAATTTCCTCGCTAATTCGCGGCTGAGATCGTTTGCCGGGAATTGATCGACGTACAAGGCGGCCAGTTCCAGGTTCGGATACTCTTTTCCATCGTGATCGTATCCCTCGAGGATCTTGCCCACAATCACATCGGCATGAGACCCTCGGTAATAAACCGTGACGACGGCTGCTACGACTTTTTTCACGTTCGACTACCGGAGAAGAGCATTTCGGGCGGCTTCCTGCAACAACCTTTCGATCAACTTTGGCAGCGCTGGCGCGCCCGGAGGAAGAACGACATCGTGGCGATCGAGACACTCAGCCAGCTCACGTTCCAGGTCGTTGCGATCGCGGCTACCATCGAGCAATAATAACAATCGGCGGGTAAAGGGCGAGTCTACGCGGACATTCGCTGGACGCCATGACGGCACCTGCCGCTCGTTTCGCCTCAACAGGCAGCGGACCAAGGGCGAGGCAACGGGCCGCTCTGTCGGCAATGGGCACCATTCGCCTCGGACTTTGTGCAATTCGACCAGACCTGACCCATAAGCGCGAAGCAGAATCATTGCCAACGTGTCCCGTGCCTCCGCGTTGGCCGACTGCTTCGGGGCCAGACGTTGTTCGGCCCCGGACACTAATTCGTCGAATGTCAACGGTCGAGGCCAATGATCGCGAAGGACGAGCAAGGCCGCTTTCGTCAGCGGATGGTCGACTTGCATCGTGGCGTCGCCGCGGCCAAGAAACTTCTCCACGACGTGAGGTTCGAACCGAAACTTCTCCGATGCGGGGACCACCTGAGCAGCGATCAACATGGTCTTCACGCGATCAGGCGACGGCTTACGGTCAAGGGAGACGTCGGCATGAACGAGTAACGTTTGGCGAAATCGCCGGCACTTCAGAAAATCCAGATACTGCTCTCGCAAGCGGACATTCATCGGGGCAAGAACCCGCGCGATGGGCAGCGGCAAGAGCGATTCATTCATCTCGTGATAGTCGGCCTCGGCAAGGAATTGCAATCCAAACCGTTCGGCGAACTTCAGGAAGTCGTGGAAATAGTACGGCTCGTTGATCTCTGCGAGATCGTCGTGCAACAAGACAGCCTGATTCTCCTTGTTCACGGTCCATTCCGCTTCTTTGCGAAGAAGAGCCGCGTATTCGTCATCACTCCGTCGTGATAGGAGCAACGTCAGGATGGCTTGTGCTTGTTCAATTTTGCTCTGCGGATCCGGGAAATGTTCGGTGTGAAAGCGCAACGCATCGCGGACCAGTCGGCGGGCATGGAACCCGGGCAAAGCGTTGTAACTGATGAAAGCGACTCCCGAGGGTGCCAAGAAGCGGCGGCACAAGTCGAGCAGGCGTTCGCGAACCGGCTCAGGAACCCAGGAAAAAAAAACCATGCGCGATGATGTAGTCGAAAGGCCCGTGCGGTTCGTATTCCATCAAGTCAAGCGGAATGAGCCGAACATTGCTCAAGCCCAATTCATTGACCATGCTCTGCCCCTTGGCGATGGCTGTCGATGCGAGATCAACACCCTCGGCATCGATCGCGGGGTAAGCCAAGGCCAGACTGATGAGGTTCATCCCGTCGCCGCAGCCGACCTCCAGGACTCGACACCGATCCGGTGGGGCCGGCTTCATGCCCATTAACTCGGCGAGGACCCCCAACCGATTCGGATGCGTCTGGGGAAAGACAGAACTCGGATAGGGGAAGAGATCGTAAGCCGTCGGCGCAGATTCACGGGGTAGCCGTGTGGAGCGGGTCGGGTTCAGGTGGATGCGAGGGAGGGCAATAACATAAAATATTATTGATATTAACTGATCCAAACCTTATTAATTTTATAGAGTTATTTATATAACATAAGATTAATCATATTTTTAAACATTATATTGCATAAGTAATTGTATCAATACTATTCTACCTGTAGGTTGGCGGCCAGCCATTTATTCCTTGCAAAGCAACTAGATCGCGATTCTTACTTTTTTTGCCTCTGACAACATAAAATAGCTCAAATGAACCTAGCTGTACTGGCCAATTTTCACCAAAAGTTGTCACCTCAAGAAAAGCAAGGGCTCCTTCTTTAATATGCAATACAAAATCGACTCCGTATTGAAGTCCTTGAATCTCAGCTGTGATGTCGCCAAAACTAAATGATGGATTCCCACAAAGATGCTGTACTCCTGGTTGAACGGCAAAATATGTGAAATAGCCTGTACCACTGAACTCACGTGTGCGATTCGCACATTCTAGTTGTTGCCGTAGGATCTGTAGTACTCGGTCATCTCCAGCTAACAAAAGTTTTAATGCTTCATCCTCTAGATGTAAAATTGATGATTCCATTGCTATAGCTCGCTGTTTTCTGATGGTTTCCTATGGTATAAAGAAAGTCGAAATACGAACGACACCATCAATTACTCTGCCACGAACAGTAATGTTTAGCCCACCAACTGTTACTACAGTTTCAAAGATTCCGGTAATACCTTTTCTTTTGATGGCGATGACTGTTGCACGGTAAACTGCTGAGTATGCTTCAATCTGGCTACCCCTGAACAGATTAAGCAACTGTCCTAGATTATGCCGAGCCTGGCCAAAAATGTGGTGAAGGGTGTTCTGATTGACAATTACTCGAGTGGCTTGCGATGATGGTCCAGTTCCGGCTGGCACAACGATAGTTACAATCCAGGCGGTGCCAGCACCCACCGCAGCACCTGGAAGTCCTGCTACCGCATCTTCGAGGAACGGCCGGGGTGGAGGGACGAATGTCTCTTGACCTGGAGCGGGAGCATTGGCGGTCCCAGCACCTGGACCGAGCAGCCACCACCCGGCAGCTGCTCCTGCAACGACCAGCACCGGCACAAACAACAAATTTCCGCTCGGGTCGGTGGCCA
>CAKZUU010000142.1 GCA_937922175.1 uncultured Gemmataceae bacterium | reverse complement strand
CCAAGGCGACGTGAAAAAGTTACAATTCAATAAGACCAATCACCCGCGTGACGAAAATAATAATCCCGCAACGATTGATTTAATCAAAGGTTACGACAAATTGCCAAATCGCATCGATCCATTGGCACGTTCGTTGCGATGCGAAATGCCGTCCTGACGGCGATTGACAACTCCCCGCGGTGGTCCGGATCGATTCTGTTCCCCCACGGAGTCGATCGACACGACTGACCGCAACCTGTCGGATCGGGCTCCCCCACCCGCCCGCAGGAAATAACGGAGGAGTCAATCTGAACGCATCCCCCGTGCGAGCCGACAGGCACTTTTCTCCCTTCACTCCATTTCGACAATTCCCCAAACTCATCAGCCGCCCGCCTCCCCCAGCGGGCGGCTCTTTAACGACGAGTCGCCCCCGGAGCATCTGTCGTCGGGATTGGGTCAGGTCGGACGATGCAACTCTTCGTCCAAAAGCCGTTGGACCACATCCATCCGGGCCATGCCGCCGGTTTCCTTCATGATGGCGCCTTTAATTCGGTCGATCGCACGTGGATTTCCCGCTTGATAATCAGCCACGGCCTTGGGATGGGCCGCCAATTGCCGCCGCACCGCTTCCCGCAATTCCGTCTCTGAGATTTCCCGGATCCCCAAGGCGGCAAACGCATCAGCCACCGAAGATCCCCCGGACTGCAGCAAGTGCTGAAAAACGTCCCGTGCTCGTTGGTTGTTCAATCCTTGGGATCGGATGTGAGCGATCATTTCACCCAGGAGATGAGCGGAAATGGGGAACTGCTCAATTCGCTGGCCACGCTCGTTCAAAGTGGCCAAGACTTGATTCGTGACCCAGTTGCAAGCCGCTTTTGCATCGTTGGCTGCCCGCGCAACAATCTCGAAGTACGCGACCAATGCCCGACCCTGATTCACCAAAACGTTCGCATCGTAATGTGACAGTCCATACTGCTGAGTCAAGCGCCGACGCTGGGCCGCAGGCAATTCGCCCATTTTGTCTCGAATCTGTGCGAGCCAAGCCTCATCGACAGAAACCGGCATCAAGTCCGGGTCGGGGAAGTAACGATAGTCGGCAGCTTCTTCCTTCCGTCGCTGAACCCGGGTCACTCCCAGGTCATCGAGCCAACCCGCGGTCGCCTTGGGCAGTTCTCCGAAGCGTTTGCCATACGCTTCATCGTTCGGATCGTGAAAGGCACGGAATTGACGTCGGGCCTCGTAGTCGATCGCTCGTTCCAGTCCACGGATGCTGTTCAAGTTCTTGATCTCGACGATCGGTGTCGCGACAACCCCGTCCTTCGTGGGAACTCGAACATTCACGTTTGCATCACACCGTAGACTGCCCTCTTGCATCTCACAATCGGATACCCCGATCTCACGTAACAACAGACGCAGTTCCTGAAGATACGCCACTGCTTCGGCCGGCGAGTGGATCTCAGGCCGGCTGACAATTTCGAGCAACGGCGTGCCCGCTCGATTCAGATCAACCCGTGTGGCCGCCCCCTGCCCACTTTCGTCGTGCAGTAATTTTCCAGCATCCTCCTCCAAATGGACGCGAATAATCCCGACACGTTTCGGCTGAGTTGCCCGGCGCGGATCCGTGGCAACGTCGATCTCAAGCCATCCATCGCTGCTCAGCGGAAGATCGTATTGACTGATTTGGTAATTCTTCGGCAAGTCCGGATAGTAGTAGTTTTTACGGTCCCATTTCGTCGATCGGGCAATTCGGCAGTTCAACGCCAAGGCAGCTCGCAACGCCAACTCGACCGCTCGATGATTGATCACCGGCAACGCCCCTGGCAAACCGAGGCACACCGGACAGGTCGCTGTGTTGGGCGGCAAACCGAATTCGGTACGACACCCGCAGAACAATTTCGTTCGCGTCAACAACTGAACGTGAACTTCCAGCCCGACGACGATCTCGTACTCCATCGCACCTCCGCGCCCCACACCTTGTTGCTCTAAAAAGAAAGATACGAGGTCTATCGGAGGTTTTCCGAGAACCAACCCATGAAGTTCTTGACGGCAAGCTGGAGCCATTTGTTTCTCGCCACTTTCGCGGTTCCCGAAGAACTGCTCAAGCCCCGACTCGTCAGCAGCCTGGATCTTGATCGCCGCGAGGGTCAATGCTTTGTCAGTCTGGTCGCCTTCGACTTTCTCGACACGCGAGTCTTCGGAATTCCATGGCCCGGCTACCGCCGTTTCCCCGAGTTGAATCTGCGGTTTTATGTCCGTTACGGCGAGCAGCGAGGGGTCATGTTTCTCCGTGAACTCGTTCCCAAACGATGGGTCGCCTGGCTGGCCCGTCGCCTTTACCACGAACCGTATCTCGCAACCCCCATGTCGAGCGAAGTCCGAGAAACGGACCGAACCTTGGAAGTCGAGCATCGCATTGAGATGAACGGTCGGATCCATCGCTTGCGGGCCGTGGGGCAAAAGCCTCCTTTCGTTCCGTCACCCGATTCCTTGGAGCACTTTTTCAAGGAGCATGAATGGGGTTTTGGCGTGGCGAAGGGCCGACTGTTGCGTTATCGTGTCCGGCATCCGGTTTGGGCCATCTACCCCGTCCAAAGCTACGAGATTGATTTGAATTGGGCCGAGGTTTATGGACCCCAATGGAATGTGATGCAAGGGCAGCAGCCCATCTCCACGATCCTCGCCGTCGGTTCGCCTGTTGAGGTTTTCTGGAGAGAGAAGCTCGGATGACGCCCCTTGTCGTCGTCCCCTCGATCAGAGGTAAATTGAAAATGTCGCACACCGCCGAGATTAGTCGGGACAACCCGACGTGCGTCCTGATTCTTGTTGATCAATCGACCTCGATGAATCAACCGTTCGGCCTGCAACCGACGAAAAAAAAGGCAGAGGGCGTCGCCGATGCCATCAATCGCCTCCTACAAAACTTGGTCCTGAAATGCGCCAAAGCGGAGGGAATTCGCGATTATTTCCACGTCGGAATTCTGGCCTACGGGGGGGAAGTGTCGTCCGGCTTCCGTGGGTCGCTGAGCGGAGCCGACCTCCTCCCGATCAGCCGTATCGCCCATCATCCGATCCGTGTCGAACAACGAAACCGTCAAGTTGAAGATGGAGCCGGCGGCTTGGTCGAACAAACGGTGAAGTTTCCCATCTGGTTCGAGCCGCGTACCGCGAAAGGCACACCCATGAGCGCGGCGCTGGAACGAGCGGGACAGATCCTCGACGGCTTCCTCGACCAGTTTCCCGACTGTTATCCCCCGATGGTGCTCAACCTCACTGATGGACAACCCACCGACGCCAATCCGCTCTCGGCGGCCCAAGCCCTCTGCTCCAAAGGCAGTTCCGATGGCCAGGTCGTTCTGTTCAATGCCCATTTATCCTCGGAACCCCTGCCGCCGATCCTGTTTCCATCGGACGAATCCCTTCTGAGTGACCCGTATGCTCGACTTCTCTTTCGAATCTCCAGCCTCTTTCCGCCGCCCTTGCGACAAGCCGCTCGGGAGGAAGGGTTTCTCCTCGACGAACTCAGCCGGGGCTTTGTCTTCAACGCCGACTTGATCTCTGTCATTCGATTCTTGGATATTGGCACCCGTGTCGCCACGAGGATAAGGTGAGCCACTCATTGAGTGATCGACTGCGGTGGACGAGTTGGAGTCAACCAAAGCGCGGCTATGCCGACCACGAATACGAAGACGCCTTTAGCGCAAACCCGACTCTCGGTCGATTCGCCGTCGCCGATGGAGCAAGCGAAAGCGCCTTCGCCGGTGATTGGGCACGCTGCCTTGTTCGGCATTTTGCCCTGCATTCATCCGAACACACGCGCCGGCACGAATGGTATCCTGACGCCCGTCATGAGTTCGACCGACTTCTGTCAAATCGCTCGCTGCCTTGGTACTTAGAGGAGCACCGGCGACAGGGCGCCCACGCCGCCTTCTTGGGGGTGACTCTGACTCCTCATGACACCCACACCTGGGATTGGCAAGCGATTGCCGTCGGCGACTGCTGCCTTCTTCACTTGCGAGACTCTCAGCTACTACTCTCTTTCCCGCTCACATCGTCACGTGACTTCACGCAACTTCCTCATTTGATCGACTCTCGCTGGGATTCTTTACCGGTTGCCCGA
>CAKZUU010000141.1 GCA_937922175.1 uncultured Gemmataceae bacterium | reverse complement strand
CTCCAATCCTCTGAACGACGCGGCATTCAATGGTCGCATGTACGTAACGAATCCGACAGATTTGAATGAGCGATTTTGGAAACATTACATCGACTTCGTATTGGGATTTCAGCAAACAGGAGCGGGACCTGTTTACAACGTTATTACGCCGAATGTGGGTTATGGAGATGACTTTACGTGGGGAAGTCTCAGAGTCAGTGCCAAACCGACGGGAACGGACACGCGGTATATGAACTATGCCGATAATCCACCGCGTCCCAAGTTGCGGTTCTGGTTCGGTCCCATGACAATGATCGACTTTATTGAAAATTACAATCAGGACCGCCGATGGATGCCCGGGACGGCCCACCAGGCGCCGTTGTGGGGATGCAAGGTCGGCATGCGGGCCGCCATTTTGGATATTAAGAAGAATCATCCGAATGATTATGTGGCGTTGAGCTTCTTCAGTACTCCCCAGTACTCGGCAACAGGCGGCGGACAATTCAATCGAATTCGTGCCCCATTAGGGCGAAACTATAGCCGCATGGTCGATAGCCTGTTTTATCCGCCCATTACGATCGATGATCCCGTTAACTATCCCGAAATTCGGCCGTACCAAACTAACTTTGTGCGTGAAATACCTCGCGCTCGTGGTGGAACCTGTCCCGTGATGAGTTTGATGTTGGCGTACAATCAATTTAGTGCGAACCCGAGTTTGCGGAACTATGCCCCATCACCGTCGCCGGAAGGAGAGGCAGGAGGCTTAGGGCGGATTGGGGCGCAGAAGATGGTCATCCTTATGACGGATGGCGTGGCGAATACGGCAGCTCACGCCGACCTCGTGAATCTGGGACCTCATCAATCCTACTATAAAATCCGCTTGCCCGGTGAGTATCCCAGCGACAGCACCGGGCCTTATGGATCGGTGGCAAATCAGATTTACGGTGTTTGCAATCAGTTGTGCGCGTTGGAGACGGCCAATCCTCCCGGTTACTCCACGGCTCGGAAGCCCGTCTTGATCCACTGCATCGCCTACGGGACGTTGTTCGATCCGATCGCAGCACCGGGGGCGGGAAGCGCCCGCAGCGGAGCTTTGACAATTCTTCAGAACGTTCAATACATCGGAAAAACCCAGTCGAGTCCGACGGCACCTTTACCGGATTACAAGATAATTATCGGCTCGTCCGAGGAACGCGTCGTCCGAATGCAGCAGTGCTTCCAGCGGATTATGCAAGATTCCGTGTCGGTCACCCTCATCGAGTGACGGGCCGTCAGTTCAGTTCTTCAGCGGACGGACCAGCGGCAGGTGGCGGCGGGTCCGTCCGATTTTTTGTCGATCGATGAGTCGCTGATGTCGGCTTGGGGTTTGGGATTGCGACTAAAATAACGGCCGCCGGCATGCTTCCGCACCAACTCAGAAGTGGAAATTCTCGACGAAGCGTCCCTCGTCGAGAAAGGGAACTGAGCCGTTGCTGCCAATGGGGGTGAACGTCAAATGAGGGCAAATCCATCGGCGGCGTCGCGTCGGGTGTTTCTGCGTCATTCGTTGGCCTGGGGCTACAGCCTTTGGTTTGTACCCGGTGTTTTTGCCGAGGAACTCACCCGCACTCCTCGGCAAACGGTGGGGCCGTTCTACCCCGACCAGCTACCGCTCGACACCGATAACGATCTGCTCATCATTAACGATGGCATTTCTCCCGCGATCGGAGAGATCACCCACCTGACGGGCCGGGTCTTGGATGGCCGGGGGATGCCCGTTCGGAACGCGGTTGTCGAGATTTGGCAATGCGATGCCAAGGGCGTTTACTTACACACCGCGGACAGCCGCAACAAACAGGATCGCCGCGACACACATTTTCAGGGGTTTGGCCGATTCCTTACCGGAGCCAAGGGCGAGTATTACTTCCGAACCATCAAACCGGTGCAGTATCCGGGTCGCCCGGCTCCGCACATTCATTTTAAAATCAAAAAAGGTAGCAAAGAGCTGCTGGTGACCCAGATGTACGTGAAGGGGCACCCGGGGAACGAGAGAGACGGTATTTATCGAGCCATCCGCGATGTCAAGGGTCGTGAGTCGGTCACGATCGACTTTACACCCATTCCCGAATCAAAGATTGGCGAGTGGGCGGCTCACTTCGACATCGTGTTGGGCATCACCCCCGAGAGTCCCTGAGGGCGACCGATCCACGGGGAAACGACGCGCCGCAGGTCGAGCAGACCAGCCGTCGGAACGTTTCTTCACGGAGGAGGGGGTGGGCCCAACCACCATCGGACCAAACCGACGGCGACGAGGACGGCGAGCATGCCGGTAAGAAGGCTGCCAAAGAGGTAGGCGAATCCGAGCCTCCAGGCGCCCTCTTGAAACAGCTGGAAGGTTTCCCACTCGTAGGCGGAGAAGGTGGTGAATCCGCCGCAAAAGCCGACCCCGAGAATCAAATAACCGGAGCGGAGTTCAGGGCGGGCCCGTTCGAGGAGGAGCAAAGCGAGCAGCGTGACGAGAAATGAACCGATCACGTTGACCGTCAGGGTGCCCCACGGGAGACCGTGACCCGCACGGAGGTTCAACCAGCGACCCATATAATACCGACCAACACTGCCGATAGCGCCGCCGACGCCCACGAGAAAGGCGGGATGAGTGGTCCATTCCATAAGGCATGTGTTATAGAAAAAATCGGGCAGCGTTCTTCTCGAGGAGACGATCCTCGCCGAAAACCGGCGGATGATCGCGGGCTCCTGAGGGGAATGCTGCCCCGCGTGTTCCTGGGACCGATTTCCGCGGGGGTCAGCTCAGACGCTGCCGCAACCAGCGACCAAGCCCAGCGAGAGGCAGACCCAAGCCCATCAATGCCAACGTGGCGGGTTCGGGCACGTTGTTTGGCGGTCGATCGCCAGGAACCGGCACGTCGGTTGTGGTGATATTGGCTTCGGGTCGGCCGTCGATCTGTCGATGAGTGATCGAA
>CAKZUU010000140.1 GCA_937922175.1 uncultured Gemmataceae bacterium | reverse complement strand
AAACCGGGCCAGCGCGAGTCGAGCGGGGACGGAGTCCGCTGCCGATCGTCGCAAGTCGGCCATCACCTGATCGGCTTCGTTCCGTTGGTCGGTTTTCTGCCAAAGCCGTCGGGCCAAGCGGGCGTAGGATTCCACCTCTCGCGGATCCATCGCGATGGCTTTTCGGTAGAGCTCCACTGCCTGTGTTTCGCGACCTTGTCCTTCGGCGCATTCGCCCAGTTGCCGCTGAAGCGCTGCATCGTCGGGGAAATCGCGGGTCAAGATGGCTAGGTGATCTTCCGCGTCCTTCCAGCGTCGAAGCTCCAGGGCTTTTTGCACCGCCAGGCGTCGTGTCTCGCTGTCGTGCGGGTTGATCTGCAATGCGCGATCCAACGTGTGGAGGGCCCGCAGCCGATCGCCCGGAAGTTTGGCCGTTTTCTCCAGAAGTCCGGCCAATTCGCGGACCGCGGGTGCATCATCGCGATAGAGGCGGAGGTATGCTTCCATGAGCCGAACCGCCTGTTCGTGGTCGCCGCGCTCGGCGGCACGAAAGGCTTGTTCCTTGGCCGCGCGAATAGCGGAGACGGCCCGCCATCGGTACACGGCGTAGCCGCTCCCGAGAATCCCGCCCACGAACAGGCAGGTGATCGCCACCGTTTTCCAGCGCAACCGACGTCGACGTTTCATGGGATTCCTCGAACGATGCGCGGCCCTAAAAGACGAGTGACGCTCAGTGGCAGTCGCTGCCACCACCGGACCATGCGCTGGTACTTGGGATGGTCACGGCGCATCTCGGTGATTTGACCGCGACGAACGTAATACTGCCAGACGGAAGGCTCGGGACGTGCGCCCCATTGTTCTTTGAAGCGATAGGTCCCACTCTCGGGCGACGAGCGGCCAAAATCGAAAATTACTTGCCGACGCTGGATCGCGCGTTCCAGCAGATGCCAGTACATGAGCATGTTGGCACAGGTGGAGTTGTAAGCACGTAACGATCCGGCGTTGGGGACCTCCGTCACCCCCTCGCCGTGCAGCAGCATCGCCGCAGCGACGGGACCATGGGGATGACGCACCACGCAGAGTTCCGACCGATCGGGAAAGGTCCGGAGGATCTCGGCATACAGCCGCAAGGGAAACACTGGCGACCCCAAGTCGCGCATATTTTCGCTCATGACAGCGTAGAACTCGGGCAACAATTCACGCCGCCCCCAGACCACTTGGAAGTTCTGCTTCTGTCCTTTCCGCACTTGATTCCGAACCTTGGCGGGAAACGATTCCCACAACGGACCGGGAAAATCGGGCAGCGTCAGCCGCATATGCACCTTGTGCGTCTGTTTCGCGGTCAAGGCCCAATGGTCCACAAAACGCTCATGACGCAGTTCCAGATAGCGCACGCGCAACCGATCGGCCAAATCGACGGCCCGATCCAGGAGTCGGCGGGTCGCCTCGTCATCCTGGCTGATCACCCCCCCCATGTTCAGCCAAGGCAGACTCACCAGGAACTTGCCGAACAGAAAACTCTGAACAAAGGCCAACGGCAATACCGCCAACGTCTGGCCCCGCTCATCAACCGCCTCAAAGAGATAAGGCACATGCTGCATCCCATAGTGCAGCACGGTCAACCAAGCGGGGTGTCGGCTCAGCCAGCAGGGGGGCGACCCCATGCTCCACGAAGCAAGGCGATCGGCGGCCGCGCGGACCTCGCTCCCTTGGTAGAGCCGCACTTCGATGTGTCGTGTGTCAATGGCAGCAAATTGATGAATCATGCCCCGATGCCTGCTTGTTCGATGAAATGCGTCGTCAAGCTTCTGCGGCGGATCCCAACCCTCTCGCCTCGCGTTGCCAATCGATCTGCCGCTTCAAACCTTCATCGAGACCGACCTTCGGCTCCCATCCCAGGTGTCGGCGAATCTTGGACGTATCCGCCCCGGTATACCGCTGATCGCCGGGACGGGCCGGTCCCATGCGAATTCGGGCTTTCTTGCCCAGAATCGCCTCGATGCGGGAGATGATGTCCCACACACTCGCCGTCTCCCCGCCGCCCACGTTGAATGTCTCGCCCGGGATGGCATCAACGGCTCGAAGGGTCGCCTCCACGGCGTCGCTGACGAACGTATTGCCTCGCACTTGTTTTCCGTCGCCGGTGATCGTGATTTCCTCGTCGCCCAGCATCGCCTGAATAAAGCGATGGTAGCCCATGTCGGGCCGCTGCCGGGGACCATACACGCTGAAATAGCGTAGCACCGTCAGCGGGAGGCGAGAGGCTTCGGCATAGGCTTGGCAAAGGTGTTCGCCGGCCAGCTTCGTAACCCCGTAGGGCGATACCGGGCGAGTGGGAAGCGACTCGTCGCCGCTGGCGTACAATCCGTAGACCGATGAGGTTGAAGCGTAGATCAGCCGATGCAGCCGCGGACGATATCTCGTCACCGCCTCGAGGAGCCGTTGCGTCGCGGTCACATTGCAAGCCACGTATAAATCCATCTGCGTCCAACTCGCCACCAGGCCGGGCATGGCAGCGAGATGGAAAATGACATCGGCATCGCGAATGACCTCGGCCAGATTGTCCGTGCGCAAGTCGATGGGGAAGAATTCGTACCGGGGATGTCTCGCAGCCGCCGCCTGGTTCCGCTGCTTCACTTCGGCGGAATAATACGGAACAAAGGAATCAATGCCGCGGACGGTGTCTCCTCGACGAAGCAACGCCTCCACGAGATGCGAGCCGATAAATCCCGCCGCCCCAGTCACGACACACAACATAACGAACTCTGGCTTGGATCACCTCACGGATCGAAGGAGCGGTCGCGTCCGGCATCGGCGTGTCTCCGCTCCGTCAAGCAGTTCATCATACACACGGGCCAACCGCTCCATCCGCTGCGCGAAGCCATGATGCTCAACGGCCGTGCGACGGGCGAGGTCGGCCAACGTCTGCCGTCGCGTCGAATCGCTCAGTAATTCACCGATGGTCTGTTTCAAGGCGGACACGTCGCCCGCGGGCACGAGTCGGCCGTTCTCTCCATCGCGGATCAGTCTCGGCACACCGGCCACGGCCGTCGCCACGCAGGGCACTCCCAAGGCCATCGCTTCGAGGACGACGTTCGGCAACCCTTCACGGAGGCTGCTCAAAGCGAACACGTCCATCGCTTCGTAATAGGGTCGTGGATCGGGCTGAAAACCGGTCAATCGACCGTCCGCGTGAAACCCCCATTTGTCCATCATAGCTCGCAGGCGCGGCTCGTCGTCACCTTCACCCACAATCACCAGCTGAATCGGCCAGCCCTCCGCGCGAAGTCGTCCCACCGCTTCGATGAGCAGGTCGAACCCCTTTTCCGGTGACAGGCGCCCGACAGCACCGACCATCAAACGTTCCGGATCCAAACCCAGCCGGCGCTTCGCCTCGGGAGTCGGGACGGACCGCTGGTATTCCTCGGTGTCGATGGCGTTCTCCAGGAGGATCAGCCGTTTCGATGAAACCCCCAGGCGACGGCATTGAGCGAGCAAATCGACCGAAACGCAAAAGACACGTTGGTAGTGCGGCAGGCACAGTTTGTCGATGCGGTAGTAAATTGGGGTACGTGCTGTGTGCCGGACCCAACCATGGACCGTCGTTACCAAGTGCATCGGATGAAGCCGACGGAGGATTAGCCCCAGCAGATTCGTCTTGTAATCGTGGCCGTGATAGATGCGCACCTGGTGTCGTCGGCACCGAGCGAGCAGCCGGGCGATCACCGACAGGTCCCATGGTCCACGGTCCGGGATTTCCTCCAATGGGGCGGCTCGTGTTGCCGCCTTTTGCTGCAGCGACGCGAAACCCGGATCGTCCGGCGGGTGAAGGTAAGCGCAGATCATGCGGTAACCGAACGGTTCGAGGAACCTCGGCGAATTCAATATGGTCTTTTCCGGTCCACCGCCGGTCCCGGTAACGACCCGGGCATCCAGGACGGTGATTGGCCGCGCATGCTCACTCATCGATGATTCGCTCGAATTGCCGTGCTTTCTCTCGCCAACTCTCCTGCCGCAAGCGACACCGGGCCTGAGACTGCGACTCCGGCATTCCCTCGACGATCCGACGGCGGACGGCTTCGACAAACGACAGGGGCGAATCAGCCAAATCCAAACAATCGCTCCAGGCACGATTCGCTGGCAAGTCGCGCGCGACGCAGGGCCGACCCGTGGCCAGGTATTCTTTCAGTTTCAACGGTTGAAGAGCACGGGTCACCGGCAGATCAGCGTAGGGCATGATGAGCACAGCCGCTTGCCGCGCCAAGCTCGGCAGACTCTCGAGGGGTTGTGGAGGCCAAAGTTCGACGTTCGACAGGTGCGTTAGTTCCGGATCGGGGTGGTTCTGTGGCCCGACCAAGACGACACGTCCCAAATCCGATCGAGACAATTCTCGAAGAATTTCCAAATCCATCCGCCGGTCGATCACGCCCCAAAACAAGATGATCGGCCGACACGTGTTTCCCGAACCGCCTGTGCTTTCGCCTTCGACCTCGCGAGCCGCTAACCAGAAATCGACATCGACTCCGTGGGTCAGCAAGACGCTGTCGCGGCCCAGCGCCTTCAAACGATCTTGCAGGACGTCGCTGACCGCAATGACA
>CAKZUU010000139.1 GCA_937922175.1 uncultured Gemmataceae bacterium | reverse complement strand
TGGATCGCTCTGAATGCCGCTGTCAATTCCACCGCTCATTTGGAAGAGCGCGAAGCCGGGGCGATGGTCCCCGTGGGGAACTCGACCGAGGGTGCCTTGCTGCACTGGCTGCACGAGAACGGCATCATTTATCATCGACTTCGCTTGCAGTTTCCGCCGGTCTTCCAAATCCACTTCTCCTCCGAGCGGAAATCCATGACGACGGTGGTGCAATACGGTTCGCGAATGGTCTCCTTGGTGAAGGGCGCGCCGGAGACTCTTCTGGATATGTCGTCCTCATATCTGGGGGAAGATGGCCGTGTCCACCCCTGGACTGACGAGGTACGACAGAAATTGCGGGGGGCTTTGAAGCTCGTGGCCGACCAGGCGATGCGAACCCTGGCATTCGCCTATCAAGTGCTTCGCGAAGACATGCCGAACAGTGCCGACGAAGTCGAAAATTGCCGCCACGAACTTGAGCGGGGCTATGTCTTCGTGGGATTCGTTGCCATCCGGGATCCCTTGCGTGATGACGTGAGAGAGGCGGTGCGGCAATGTCGGCTCGCCGGTATCGAAGTTAAGATGATCACGGGGGACAATGTTGATACGGCGCGAGCGATCGCCCACGAAATCGGGTTGTTAGACGTCTCGGAATCGCTCGTGCTGACACACGATGAATTTGAACGGATGTCGGACGAGGAACTCGCCGATGTCATGCCACGCTTGCGGGTGTTGGCCCGTGCCCGCCCCATGGACAAACTTCGCATTGTTCGCATCCTGCAAGCGCAGAACCACGTCGTCGCGATGACCGGCGACGGTACGAACGATGCCCCGGCGCTGAAACAAGCGGATGTCGGATTGTCGATGGGGATTGCCGGGACCGAAGTGGCGAAGGAGGCGAGCAAAATCGTTCTCCTCGACGATGCGTTTTCCACCATCGTGAAAGCCGTTCATTGGGGACGATCGCTGTACGAAAACATTCAACGCTTCATCCAATTTCAGTTGACGATTAATGTGAGTGCTCTCACGATCGCGTTTTTGGGACCGTTTCTCGGCGTACGTCCTCCGTTCACCGTGCTGCAGTTGCTTTGGATTAACGTGATCATGGACACTTTTGCGGCCATCGCTTTGTGCAGCGAGCCGCCGCGCGCTGGTCTGATGCGGATGCCCCCGAAGAAGAAGAACGAAAGCATTGTCACGACGAGCATGTTGGCGACCATTTTCACGACCGCAGCATTTTTCGTCGTCGTGATGCTGGTTCTCTTATGGGGAATGAAGCATGAGGGTTGGTTCCAGAACGTCCATGCGGAGAGTGCCGGCGAGGAGTTCGCTCCGCTCACGTTGGGACAAACGACCATTTTTTTCACGGTGTATGTGCTCTTTCAGGTGTGGAATCAGATCAACTGCCGCTCGTTGACGGCGGACCAGAGCGGGTTGCACCGCCTGTTCCACAACCGGGCCTTTTTGATGATTGCCAGTTTGACTCTGATCGGTCAGATCCTGATTGTGACGTTCAGCTACGACATCTTCAAGGTCCGGCCGTTGGGAATCACGTCGTGGGTCATCATCCTCGCCGCCACCTCCACCGTCTTGATCTTCGCCGAGGCGACACGATGGGTACGACGACGGATGCAAGCCCGTTCCGCAACCGGAAACCCGAATTATGAGCGATCTTTGGAGCAAGCTGCGTGAGACGGCGATTCATTACGGCGTCGGCAGTTACTCTCGACATGTGTTCCTTTGTTTGGGGCCGAACTGTTGCTCGGCGGAAGAGGGTCGAGCCGCTTGGGAAGCGCTGAAGCGCGAGTTGAAAGTGCAAGGCTTGTCCATGTCACAGGGACCCAACGCTTGCTACCGCACCAAAGCCGACTGTTTAAGAATCTGCTGCGGCGGTCCCATCCTGGTCGTTTATCCCGAAGGCACCTGGTACGCGCAGATGACGGCCGACCGCATCCCGCGGTTCGTGCAGGAACATTTGATCGAGGGTCGGCCCGTCAAGGAATGGGTCTTCATCACGAACCCCTTGCCACGAGAGGCCGCTGACCCCCGGGGATGACGCGATTGTCCCCGTCCGGCCCGTGCCTGCCCCGTCAGCGACGCAGTGCCCCGCGGATCAATTGACGGGCGCAGGCGGCCGCCCCGATGAAACCCGCATCGCTACCGAGTCGAGCGAAACAGATTTGAGTCCTCTCCGCGGGGACCGGAAACGCGTAGGTCGGCACATGGCGGCGAATTTGTTGCAAAAACCAATCCCCTGCTTCCACCATGCCGCCGGCGAAAACGACCATTTCCGGATTGATGACATGCATGAGATTCGAAGCGCCCAAGGCGAGCATCGCAGCGGTTTCGTCGACGATCCGTAACGCGAGCGCATCACCGGCCATCGCCGCTTCAAAGATCCTCCGAGCCGTCAGTTTTTTTTCACGGCGAATGGAGTGCAGAATCGAGGTCGGCGATGTCTGGGCGAGAGCTTCCTCCGTCCGCTTGACCACGGCCGTCGCACTCGCATACGCCTCAAGGCATCCACGCTTGCCGCAACCGCACAGGCGCGGATTGGTCATTTCGATTTTCATATGTCCCAGCTCGGCCCCGTGGCTGTGTTCGCCCTCGAGGACCTCTCCGTTGATAATGATGCCGCCTCCGATGCCGGTCCCCAGCGTAAACATGACCAGACTGCGAGTGCCGGCGCCCGCTCCCGACCAATACTCACCCATGGCGGCAGCATTCGCATCATTCTGAAAGGCTGTGGGTTTCCCGAAATGGTGAGCGATGTAATCGCGGACGGGGACATTCCGCCAGGGCTTGAGATTCGGTGGATCGAGAATATAGCCCGTTTTCAAGTCCATCGTTCCGGGTGTCGCCACACCAATGGCGGCGATCTCATCGAGAGTCGAACCGGCCGCGGCAATGGCCATGCGAATGGCTTGGCACATGGTTTCCAAGCCCGCTTCTTGTCCTCGCTCCGGTTCGGTCGGCAAACTCACATGAGGCGCGACCCGGCCGTCGTCATCGACAACGGCAGCCTTCATCGTGGTACCTCCCACGTCCAACCCCACGTAGCGCAACTCAGTCGCCATACTTGCTCTCAAATCTCTGGTCGTGAATTCGCCGTGCGACATTTTCTGCCGATTGAAAATTCAGGTCAATCGCTGTTCACGGCCGTGATTCAGACGGTTTGGGTTTGTCCTGATGCGCGTGTTTCCCAGTGGCGCCGGGTCGGCCAAAACAGCCGGTGACCATCAAGCACAAAACCCCCAGGCAAACGAAGACCCAAAAAAAACGTGCCATCAGTTCACACCACGACTTGTTTCTAACGAAAAAACCACCGGGGGAACGCCCCGGTGGCCTTCATTGTACTGCGTGTCGTGGAACGCTGGCAGACTACTTCTTGGTACCAGCGGGCTTCGAATCGCCGCAGCCGACCGACGTGCTGACTGCGCCAACGGCAAGGACGCCAAGCAACAGAGCAAGGACAATCTTCTTCACGATCGGGATCCTTTCACCCTAAAAATTGAAAAAAACTCAAGTCCGATACCCCTCGGCACCGAACGTCAAACCCAAATTCAAACCTATTTGCCGTCCTTCTTTTCACCAGGCTGATCAGCAGGTTTTTCAGCAGGCTTCTCATTCGGTTTCTCTTCGGGTTTGTCTGCCGGCTTCTCGGCGGGCTTCTCCGCGGGTTTGCCCGCCGGTTTGTCCGCGGGTTTGTCGGCCGGTTTGTCACCTGGTTTCGTGGTGGCCGCCGGAGCCCCACCGGTGGCTTTCGGAGCCGAAGTCTTGGCTGGTTCATTGCAACCGACGGCGAAGAGGAACGCCGCCAACGTCAGGAAAGACACTAGCTTCTTCACGGTAACCCATCCTTTTCGAAGTGAGAACGTACCAATCCATCCCCTGGCCTCCGCGGCCAGCGGCCTCGAATGCATGATGCCGCACCGTTCGTCTTATTCCCAAACTATGCCGGCTCAGCGCCCCGTCAATATCGCGAGAAGCGGAGCGAAGGAAATCATAAAATTCTGGACTCCGCGCGTTGAGGAATAAAGTCGGTGCCAGATCATCGTAAGGTTGTGAGGGAGCGGCATGGGCCCATCAATGCCCCACGGACCCTTCGGGCGTCTCGTGGATGAGCACTACGCCCAGCTGTATCGGTACGCCTTCCGCCTTTGCGGGACATCCGATGCGGCCGCCGACCTGACGCAAGAAGCGTTTGTGAAAGCCCAGGCGCAATTCTCCCAACTGCGCGATCCAGCCCGGGTGAAGCCTTGGTTGTTCACCATCTTGCGAAACACGTATTTGCAAAGGCTGCGCCAAGGGCGAAACCACCGGGAAGTCCCCCTCGACGATCTCGAGCTTGCCACTTCCCAAGAGGAAACGGACGAAACGTATGACATTGAACCGCAAAAACTTCAGGAAGCTCTGGACGAACTGCCAGAAGTTTTTCGCACGCCATTGATCTTGTTCTATTTCGAGGAATTTAGTTACCGTGACATCGCCGAACAAATGAATATCCCGATCGGAACCGTAATGTCACGGCTGGCACGAGCGAAAGCGTATCTTCGGCAACGATTATCGAGGATTCGTTTGCAGTCAGACGACGAACACTGAGTGGCGGTGATGAATTGTTCTACAGTACGTATTTTGACGCCTTACCTGCTTCGGCCTCATGAAATGGCCGAAGACGACCGCGCTCTGATCGACGCGCACTTGGCTCAGTGCGCTCAATGTCGGAATTGGGTTGAGCGAGAACGGCAATTCGATCGGGCGGTCGCTCGGGCCATGAAGAACGTTGACGTGCCGGCCGATCTTCCCGTAACCCTCTTCCGTTCCCTGGCGACTCGGCGATCTCACCGACTTCGGATGCGGCTGACGCAGGGCGCCGTCGCCGTAGCGGCAGCTGGCGTTATTTTCATGTTGGTGCTTAGTTTGTGGAATGCACGCTCGGTCGCCGACCCGGTCCAATGGGCCCAAGGGGAGGATGAGCAACTTGTCTTAACCTTTAACGGCTCGAGAGACTCGGTCGTTGAATTTTTCGCCCGGAGAGGTGTGAAGACGCTCGTCCCCTTTGACTTCGACTACGGTTTGCTCAATCGTATGGAAGTCGTGACGGTAGAAGGGCAACCGGTCGCGTGCCTGAGTTTTCAAAAGGGAGCGAATCGGGCAAAGGTGTATGTTCTTCCGCGACGCCGCTTCCGGCCCCCATCCGATCCGTCGGGCATGTGGGCCACCGGGAGCCACTGCACGGTGGAGGTTGTCGAGGTTTCTCGAGATTACCTTCTCGTCATCGTGTATTTTGGCGAAGCGAATCGACAGCTATTCGCCGCCGCGGGGACAATTGGTTGATGATCCGTTTGCGGTGCCAAAGTCAACCGACGTTTCCCCGATAAGTCCGAGTATGCAAAGAATCTGGCGACATTTCAGCGACTTTGCCCGAAAATTTTCTTGAACACCGCAGTCTCTTTTGGGCCGGCCGTCTGCGTCGAGCTCGCGGCGGCCGCCGGCGGAATCACCGCGGACATGATCCCCGTGCTGGTTGGTTGAGGACGACCCGAGGCATCGTGGCAGCGACGCTGGAATTGGGCTAACCGCTCTTTGATGTTCGCATCGCCCCTTTGCAGCAACTCCAACTCGTGTTGGATCTCTGCCTGCATCCGCTGCAACTCGGTCCGTTGTCGGGCCAACTCGGCACGATCCTTGGCCATCCCGATCTCCATTTCCCGCATTTGGGCCATCATGGCTTCTTCGTCTTCTTTCAATTGTTGACGCTCGGCTTCGAGTTCTTTCCGTTCTTGTGTCAAACGGGCGCGCTCTTTGTCCAGTTCATCGGCTTCTTTGGCCAAATCGTCGTCATGGGGAACGAAACGGTGAGTTTTGAATCGTTCCTCCCACTCCTCGACTTGAGCCTTGAGGCCTTTGATTTGCTCGTCTTTGTCCTTCAATAGATTTTCGGCCTCGAGCAATTTTTGCTCCCAAATCGAGGGGTCATTGGCTTCGAGAATTTCTCGATATTCATCGATGAGCTGCTTCAGTTCCGCATTTTCGGCTCGAAGGCGTTCGACCTCGGCATGAGTCGTGGTCGTCAGAGGAGGTAGACCGCGCGAGGGGGTTGGTCGTGAGCCATGACGACTGCCCGCCAAGGCACGCGCGGCGATCGGAACCGATTCCCGGCGGGCTGCCGCTCGACGAATCGACGACGAGTCGCCGACCGCTCGTTCCGCTTGGTACTGTTGCAGGAGAGCGTCAACATCGTCGGTTCGTTCGGACTCAACAGGTTTGGTTCGGAGGAGAGATTCGAGTTCGCTGCCCAACTCGCTTTCACCCACGTGGTCAAAATCCACGGTGTCGGAGGGGCACTCCGTCAGCGGTGGTGTCGCCGCCGAGAGAAGCCGACGACGTAACAGACTCAGTGACGGATCCGGCGACTGATTAGCCATGAGGCAAACCTCCCCGACGCGAAATCCCCGAGTGGGCGAGGGTGTTCATTGCGGACCACTCCGATCCAAGCGTAGGTCGCCTGTCGTTAATGTCAAATCAATTCGCAAATCTGTTACGTTCGTTGGATTCGATGGAATCGGTGGAAAGCTCACCGTTGGGCGTCATCGGCGGGGTTTTACTTTTTTGCGAGGTTCGATCGACGCCGCGACGAAATTAGCCAACGCACCGGTGAATCGTGCGTTGTATTTTAGACATGTGACATTTCGCCTTCGCCGGGCAAGGTGGTCAGGAGGGGCCGAGAAAAGGAGAGTGGCGAGCGACTCGCGGGACAAGGGCGAGGAGTTCGCGGGGCACTGGAGTTAGCCGTCGGCGGTAGGTAAAATGTGAGACTAGACATTTTTCGCGGGCGCACCTGGGAGCAGGGCACCACGATCCATCCGAGAGTCCTATTTCGAGGTGAGGAGAGTCGGCCAAATGTCCACCGTCCAAAGGCTTCGCCTGGTCGCCGCGCTGCTCGGGCTGGCCGGGGCAATCACCTGTTCGCATGTATGGGGCGACGCTGCCGGCCGTCGAGCCGTGCTTCAGCGCACCGGACGCCAGGACGGTTCTTCGCAGTCGTTCGGTGGCGAGGATGCCCCGTTGGCGCAACGGTTTGCGGAGCAGCCCGTCATCTCGTACCGCACGACCGAAGGCCAGCATCTTTTCGCTGCCCAACTTCGTGTGACAGTCCCAGCGGTTGTGACGAACCAGCCCCGCGATGTTTTGGTGCTGGTCGATACCTCGGCCAGTCAGGCGGGTCCCTCCTTCCGTCTCGCCTTGGACACCATCAAGGCACTGCGCGACCAGTTGGGGGCTCACGATCGGCTTGCCCTCTGGACGCTGAACACTCCCGCCGCCACGCGAAACCTCACCAAAGGCTTCCGCGCCGCCAGCGATGCCGCCGTCTCTGAAGCGATCCGACGGTTGGAAGAAGTCGAATATTGCAGCGGCGTGTGTGACTTGAAGGGCGCCCTCGCCAAGGCCATCAAAGAGTTTGATGGCCGGGCCGATCGCCAGCAGATCATCCTTCTGTTGGGTGATGGCGAAAGTGCCTACGCCCCTGTGCAACCCGGAGAGCGATTCCAGTTGGGTCAGGAAATGGCGGCTCAGCGAGCTGCCTTTTTTGCCGTGCCGTTGGGCGCTCGGTTGAACCCGATGAATCTGCATAGCTTCGCCAGCACCACCGGCGGGGCGGTGATCCGTTTGAAGACCGATGAGGCGGCGAGCGACCTCGCCCGACGCGTCCTCCAGACCGTGTCAGAACCGATCTTGTACCCAACGCGGCATGAGTTGGTCCAAGGTGTGGCCGAGGCGTATCCGACACGACTTCCGCCCCTCCGTTCTGACACCCCGACGTTGATGGTGGGCCGTCTCCAGGGAGCCGAATCGCTTCTGGTCTCGATTGAAGGCACCGTGGCCGGTCAGCCGGTCCGAGTGGAAATTCGAGAGAATGTCGGGAAACCCGAGGTCTCGAACTATTTCCTCACCGGAATCGTGAATCAGTGGGGGAAGGCGGCGAATCAATCGGCGCCCGCCCTGCTGCGAGCCGACCGAGCGTTGGCCTACGCGGCCCAACAGACCGAACTCACGCGCGAAGAGTATCTCACCCAGGCCCACTGGGCGCTGAGCGAGAATCACTACGACGTGGCCGAGAAACTTTTCGCCTTGGCCTCACAGGTCGACCCGCACAATTCGGAAGCAGCTAATGGATTGATGGTCGTGAAGCGGCTGAAAGAGGGCGGTTTGAGTCGCAAGCAATTGCTGGAAGAGGTGAATGCCGCCAAGCAACGGGCTCTCGGACCGGACGGGATCCCTGCCCCGAAATCGGACCGGCTGGATTTGCAGAAGTTGCTCGTGACGGCTGCTCAAGAACCGGCAGGCGGTGAAAAGGATTCTCCACCAAAGACGGATGCCCCCCAGGCCGCCAACGACCTGTTGTCGGAGGAGCGGCAACGGCAGATCCTGCAAGAGCAGCAGTTGGCCGACGCCGTCGAGCGAGCCATCAAGAACGCGCGACAACTGCTCAACACCGATCCAGACGGAGCTTACAACCTTTTGAAGAGGCAGTTGGAGTCGGTTGCCAATGCAGGCATCATCACCGATCGGGTACGATCTCGTCTGACCAACCAACTCGAAGGTCAGATGCGAGATTTCGAGGTTCGCGGCCGGAGCATCAAACTCCGCCTGCAAGAGGAGGAGCAACGGCGTATCTTGGCGGCTCGAGCTGCCGCTGCGGCGGAGGTGGAATCGGGACTTATCGAGCGAACTCGTGAGCGAGTCCGACAGTTCACGAATTTGATGGACAAGGCACGTTACGAGGAGGCATACAAAGAAGCCAACCAACTTCGCGAAGAGTCGATCAACAACGGCCGGCCGGTGCCGATCCAGGCAACCGCCAGCTATGCGATTTCCTTGAACGCCCTGAACCTCAAGGAATTGACCGAACTCAAGCGGATTCGTGAAGAGCGATTCCTCTTGACCCTGATGCAGACCGAAAAATCGCATATTCCTTATCCGGACGAGCCGCCGGTCCATTTCCCGCCGACGGCTGCCTGGAAGGAACTGACCAAGTTGCGAAGCAAGCGGTACGGCTATTACAGCTTTGGCCCATTGGCCGGCGAGAACTACACGAAGGTTGTGGGTCGGCTCAACTCGCCAATGGTGCCCCCAGTGGATCAGCCCACATCTCTTCCCCTCTCGTCCTGGCTCGAGCGGTTCCGCCAGAATTTGGAAGGGACGAATTTTTACATTCGGGCCAACTCTGGATCACTGGAAAAAGGTGATCAAAGGATCGATCTCTACAGTCCCGAAATTAGCGTCAAAATTCCCGCGATGCCCGAGGCGACGTTGGGAAGCGTGATGAGCCAGGTCTTAGCCACGGTCGAACCGCCCCTGACCTATTTCGTCAATCGGGACCATATCGAAATTTTGAAGAAGGACGACGCCAAGTACAACTACAACTTTGCCCTGCGTGTTTACGAAGTTGCGGATCTGGTCATCCCGATTCCGTCGGCCATCAACGTTTTGGGTGTCGGCCAGAACTTGGCGGTACTTGGTGGGGCCGCGTCGTTTGGTGCGGCAGGCTCTCCGTTCAACGCCTTCGGCAACACCGGAGCCATTGGCGCTTTCGGTGTCGCGGGCTTGGTGGGCATCGGAGGCGTGGGCGGCATCGGTGGTCTGGGTGGCATCGGTGGTCTGGGTGGCTTGGCAGGCTTGGGAGGCGGTGGATTGGCGGGTATCGCCGGGGCCGCGGGTGCCGGCGGATTTGGCGTCGGCGGCGGTGGCATCGGTGCCGCGGGCCAAGGTGGGCTTCTCGGTTTCGGTGGCGGCCAACTCGGCAACTTGGGCGCGGGCTTCGGCTTCCTCGGCGCTCGGTTCGATTGGTACCTCGTCCAACTCATCAAAGAGACGATCGGCGGAGCAAAATATTGGATCGACACCCGTACGGTGAACCGACCGATCAACCCCAACCCCATGGCTCAGGAGCCTGAGGACGATACGAGCGAAATCCCCGAAAATCAGCGATTCAACATCGGTTACTATCCGCCCGCATTGGCGCTGGTGGTTCGGGCCCCATCTCGATATCGACCGAATGTCAAAGAACCCTACGTTCCGGCAGCGGGAGTCGGCGGTGGAGCAGCCTTCCGCAACGAACCGAAACGAGGTGAGCTCGGAATGCTGGCGAAGGGTGACGCCCGACCTGTCGCCCGGGGAAATGATGTGGCGAAATCGACTGCACCCGCCGATCAACCCAAGGCAGGTGGCAAAGATGTCGCCAACGCAACCCCCGAAGCGAAGAAGAAGCCCACGAAGCGGCAAATCACGCCGAAGGATTGGCAAGACGCTCTGGCGAAAAACGACATTCCCGCCGAACACCGACGGGGGGTCATCTTGGCGGCCACTCAGTTTCTCGGTGAAGCGGATGAGTTCGGTCACGCGGCTGAAATCCTGAAAGGCAACCTGCGGTTGGGAATCGTGAACGACCCGTGGGTGTTCGCCGCCTTGGCGATCGCGTTGCAACAAAGCGGCGGCTCTCCCGAAGAGCTAGAGCGTGCCCGCCTGTCGGCCATCGACCTGGATCCGAAAGATCCCGAGGCGTATATGCAAGCGGCGAAAGCAATGGCCGATGCGGGTGATTTCGACCGAGCCATCAGCTACTGCCGCACCGCTGCGGCCCTGCGCCCCGGCTTGGTTGACCCATATGCCGACGCCTTGGCTTACGTCAGCAAAGCGAAGAAGGTCGACTCGGATGTCGTTCACTGGGCTGCCAGCAATTTGCTCGGCCGAGATTGGATCGTGGACAAAGAATTGTATCAGCAGCGAGCCTTGGCCGCGCTCGAACAGGTCAAATCGCGGTTGGAATCGGAAAACCGTCAGCAGGAGGCCGCTCTGCTCGATCGCGCTCTCGTGCAGACTCAACGCCGCGACTTGGTGATCGAGTTGGCCTGGGCACCCGAGACGCCCTGCGATTTGGATTTGGAAGTCTTTGAACCGGCGAACACGACCTGCTCGGCGACGAAACGGCAGTCCGCCGGCGGCGGGCTCCTGACCTGCGATGACATGACCCAGCACCGCGAGGTGTACACTGCCGCCGAGGCCTTCAGCGGCACCTATGTGGTCAAGGTCAAGCGGATCTGGGGACGGCCCCGAGGTGGTACGGCCCAACTGAAAATCATCCATCACCAGGGCACGGAGCACCAGACCATCGAATACCACACCGTCAACGTCGATCAGCCCAGCGAGGTGAAGGTCAACCTGGCGAATGGCCGACGCACACAATTGGCCGAGGTCCTTCCGCCGTTGCCTCCTCCTGCTGTCCCCGAACAGGATGAGCGGGCTGAATCGGTGCAGAAGGCAAGGAACATGCTTCGCGCCTTGGCTGACCCGCTGTTCCGCCAGGATCTCACCGTGCGGGCAGGCGGTGTCTCCCCAGCTGGGACCAAACCCGCAGGTGTTTATGATCTCGCCCATTCCGGCGTGCCCACCGCTCGACTGGCTTACGAGTCCAAAGTCGAAGGGGTCGAGCACATCGGCGTCGAACTTCTCCGCAAGGTCGAAATCATCCCGAGCACGGGGGAAATTCGCGTCAAGGTGACACCGGCCTTCCATGCCGCTCACGCCTTGAAGGATCGACCGGAAATCAATTTGCCGCTCTTCCCGGGCAGCAAGTGATTCTCTTGGATCGCGGTGTATACGGTCCAGCTTGCGGTTTCTCGCTGCGGGAAATTCCCCACGACGAACCCAAGCTGGACTTGTTCTTTTTTCCAGAAGTACAATGGTGAGGGACTGAGCTTGACTGTGCTTCCAACCCTGCTGAAGGAATGCCTCTCGACAACCCACGTGATCAATTGACCGTCCAACGGGAAAAGGCGATCCTTGTGAGCGTCGCCCTCCCCGATCGACCTTGGCTCAGCAACGATCCCTTGGAAGAACTTCGCGGGTTGGCTCAAACCGCGGGTGCGTTCATCGTCGGGGAACTCACCCAAAAGCGACACGACATCGTCGCGGGCACCTACATCGGGCGGGGAAAACTCACCGAGTTGAAAACTTTAGTCGAAACGTCCCAGGCCGATGTTGTCATCTTCGACAATGATCTCACCCCAGCTCAGGTGCGCAATCTTGAGAGGGCCACCCAGATCAAGGTCCTCGACCGCAGCGAGTTGATCCTCGATATCTTCGCCACTCGGGCTCGCACTCACGAAGCTCGCTTGCAGGTGGAACTTGCGCAATTGGAATATTCCCTGCCGCGCTTACGCAATCTGTGGACGCACCTCTCCCGACAGACCGGAGGGGGGATCGGGCTACGTGGCCCCGGTGAAACACAACTCGAAGTCGATCGTCGTCTCGTCAGTCAACGGATCCGCGATCTGAAAGCGCGGCTCATCGAGGTTCAGGCACGTAAACAACGCGAAGTTCTCAGTCGGGCCGAGGAGTACACCGTCTCGCTCGTGGGCTATACAAATGCCGGCAAGAGCACACTGATGAACGCCCTGACGGGTGCCGACGTTTTGGCCGAGGATCGCCTCTTTTCGACTTTGGATACCCGCACGCGGCAATGGCATTTGCGTGACTGGGGCCGGGTCCTTCTCAGCGATACCGTCGGTTTCATCCGCGATCTGCCGCACCACCTCGTCGCCTCGTTCCGGGCCACGTTGGAAGAGGCAAGGCAAGCCCGACTCTT
>CAKZUU010000138.1 GCA_937922175.1 uncultured Gemmataceae bacterium | reverse complement strand
ATCTTGGCGATCCGGAAAGTCCATCGGGCCGACCCCGCGGAGTTGTTCTAACATGGGGTTTCGCACAAATCGCGTCCCTGTGGCCTGGTTGAATCTGACCCAACATAAAGCGCGCTTCGTCTTGTCCATTCTGGGAATCAGTTTTGCTGTGGTTCTCATGTTTGTCCAAGTTGGTTTCTGGCGCGCGCTCATGGATAGTCAGACAGCGATCATCCGTATGCTCGACGCGGATGTGTTTCTGATGAGCTCCACCATGTCCACGATTACGGACATCGAGAATTTTCCCCGTGATCGGGTCGATCAAGCCCGGATGGTGCCTGGGGTGGCGGCGGCTCGACCCTTCTACGTTCGTTACTTTCCTTTCGTCTGGCGAAACACCGGCTCGTTCGCCGAGCAAGTGCCGGAATGGCCCATCCGAGTCCTCGCCTTTGAGCCGGACCGAGCGCGCCCACCGATTCGACCCGACGTGGTGCCCGACTTCCCGCATTTGCAGGAGCGTCTCCTCGCCGCGAATACGGCCGCTTTGGATGTCCACTCCAAGCCCCTGTACGATGCCATCCGCCATTGGCGCGACGGGGGACCGGCACCTCGCGGCATCTGCCGTGAAATCGCCGGCACTCGCACTCGAATCATCGATCTATTTGCTCTGGGAACCGATTTCACGACCGACGGCACGTTGCTGATGTCAGCGGATAATCTCGCCAGCCTCAGCGGCGGACATTTTGCCTTGGAGCGTGTGCAATTCGGCTTGATCTCCCTCTCTCCAGACGCTGACTTGGTCGAGATCGTCGAAGATCTTCGCCGATCGTTACCCGATGATGTTCGTGTTTTGAGTCGGTCGGAGTTGATCGACGCCGAGGAATCGTTTTGGTCCGACAGCACGCCGATTGGTTTCATCTTTCTCTTGGGTTTGGTCGTGGGTTTTGTCGTTGGCATCGTGATCTGTTACCAAGTCCTCAGTACGGAAGTCACAGATCGGCTGGCGGAATTCGCGACCCTGAAAGCGATCGGGTATGATGATCGATACGTCAACGGGATCGTCATTCAGGAAGCCTTGTGGTTGTCCGTGTTGGGTTTCCTCGTGGGACTTCTGGTGAGTGCACCTTTGTATTCGCTCCTGTCGGATCAGACGGGCCTGCCCCTGCGACTGACCATCGGCCGAGGCGTGCTCATTCTCGGGCTGACGATGGCGATGTGCGTCATTTCGGGCGTCTTCGCTGTCCGCCGAGTGGCGACAGCGGACCCGGCCGAGGTGTTTTGACCAGGCGTCGTGAGGAGTTGTTGGAGATCGAAGGACGCGAGCGTGATGAGCATGGACGTGCCGGACCCCCGGTCAGCTGTCAGAAACGACGGTATCCTGTCGCCTCCGTCACCGACGAGCGTTCCTGCCGTCGAGGTGCGGGGGGTGAATCATTTCTTTGGCGAAGGCGAGACGCGGAATCAAGTTCTGTTCGACAATCACCTGACGATCCAGCCGGGTGAGATCGTCATCATGACGGGGCCATCCGGTTCGGGGAAAACCACGTTGCTGACGCTGATCGGTGGCCTGCGGACTTTGCAACAAGGCAGCATCCGGGTGTACGGACGCGAGTTGTATGGGTTGGCCGGAACCGATTTAGTCGCCGTTCGCCGCGAGGTCGGCTTCATTTTCCAGCGTCACAATTTGCTCGAAGCACTCACCGCGTACCAGAATGTTCGGATGGCGTTAGAACTGCGGAACGGTGGCGACGATCGGGCACGCATCGTCGGAATTCTGGAACGACTAAAGCTGGGGCATCGCCTGCATTATAAACCGGCACAACTGTCCGGTGGGCAACGGCAGCGAGTGGCAGTGGCACGGGCGTTGGTCAATCGGCCCAGACTGATTCTCGCCGACGAACCAACGGCCGCTCTCGATGCCGAAACGGGGCGCGACGTGGTCAATTATCTCAAGGAATTGTCCGCTGAAGGGTGCACCAGCCTGATCGTGACGCACGACAATCGGATCTTGGACGTGGCCACACGGATCGTCAATATGGTGGACGGCCGGATCAAATCGAATGTGGTCGTGACCGAGTCGGTGATGACGGCTCTGTTTCTCAGCAAGGTCCCGGCCTTTGCCCAACTTCACCCCAACGCTCTGGCTGAAGTGGCCGACCACATGGGACGCGAACGATTCCCCGCCGGTCGTCGCATCATCTCCCAAGGCGATCCTGGCGACAAATTCTATCTCATCGCCTCCGGCTCCGTCGAGGTTCTACAAACACGCGATGGGGTCGAGCATGCCGTCGCTCGACTCGGCGTGGGAGACTTTTTCGGCGAACGGGCGTTGATGACCGATGAACCTCGAAACGCGACAGTGGTCGCCCGGGAAGAGACGGATACTTTCACCCTGAAGAAAGATGATTTTCGAGCCGCCGTGGAGGCTCACGGTTCCCTGAAGGAGCAATTGCTGAAAGTCTATTTCCAACGACAGTAAGCGGTTACTCGGGCGGCATCATCGGGTATCGCTCCGGCGTCGCTTGCAAGCGATCCGGGGAACAAAGGATCAGGGGCGGTAACTCGGAACATGGCGGATATCCTTGCCGGCGATCGTTCGATCCGATCCGAACGGGGTGGATTTCGAGGGGGAAACTTCGGTCCGTTCATGTTGAGACGGGTGGATTTGAGCAACGAACGTCGCGACGAGAGTTTTGTTAAATCGGTGGGGGGGGATGGCAGAGTCGGGACGAACACGGATTGCCGCGCGGGCGACTGCTTTTTACAATCTTCATCTTTAGCCAAAGTCCATCCGCAGCATCGAACTTTCCGTGAGCGAACGGAGAGGGAATCCATGGCCGAGCCTTTGATTGATCTGAAAGCTCTCCTCGTCGAACGCGAGGAGTGCAACGCGGGAACTGTCGCCAAATTGCGCGAGGGGTTGGCGCAAGGGGGGAGTCAATACCGCACGTTGCGCGAGGTGGGTGACGCCTTGGCGAAGAAGTTGGAAACCGCCACGGGGGCTGCCCAAAAGAATTTGCACTTGAAGCTGGGGATTGTTCGGTATTTTCAAGGTCAGACGTTGGCGGCCATTGAACATTTGAAGCATGCCGACGGCGCCTTGGCGAATTTTTATCTGGGTCGGCTGCTCGCCTCCCAAGGCCAGTTTGACGAAGCTCTGCGGGCCTTTGATAAGTCGGAGAAATCGGGGTACGCAGCGAACCTCGTCCAGCTTCAGCGAGCGGCTGTCCATCGGATGCGGGGCGACTTGAAAGAGGCCAAGCAAATTCTCGCAAAATTGGAGGAATCGTCACGGCACACCGCCGAGTATCACTATCAGGTTGCGATGGTGGCGTTGGCCGAGGGAGATCGCGCCAAGGCCGTGCAACATCTCGAAAAAGCCGTGCAAGAGGATCAAGCCCACACCGGGGCTCTGTTCCAGTTGGGGTATATCAACGATTCAGCAGGCAATGACGAGGAAGCGATTCGTCTGTACGAGGCCTGTTTGCGTCATCCGCCGGTGCATCTTGCCGCGGTAAACAATCTCGGCGTCTTGTACGAGGACAATGAGAGATTCGACAAGGCGGCGGAATGTTATAACCGGATCCTACGGGCCCAATTGAGCGACGAAGAGGCACGCGATCGTGCTCGATTGTTTTTGAAAGATGCGCAAGCCTCCACGACTCAATACTATCATTCCGAAGAAGACCACACGACGGCCGCCTTCCGTCAGGTCCTGGATATTGCGGTGACCGACTTCGAGTTGTCGGTCCGAAGCCGGAATTGTTTGAAGAAGATGAACATCAAAACCTTGGGCGATCTGACTCGGGTGACCGAGGCCCAGTTGCTGGCGAGCAAGAATTTCGGCGAGACGTCGTTGGCCGAACTACGTGAAATCATGGCCAGCAAAGGCCTGCGGATCGGTCAGTCGCTGGAGCAGGGGGCGGCCTACGAGCCGCGCTCGCATCGGTCGCATCACCAGTCGCTCAGTGCGGAAGAGCAGGCCATAATGAACAAGCCGGTGATGGACCTCAATTTGTCGGTTCGCGCCCGGAAGTGCATGAACAAGTTGAATATCGGCACAGTGGGAGAGTTGTGCGCGCGAACGGCGGATGAGCTGCTCGAAGCGAAGAATTTCGGCATGACTTCGCTGAACGAGGTACGGGAAAAGCTCGCGGCGTTGGGGCTGAAGCTACGGGGTGATTGACCTCGGCCGCTGCCGACGTTGCTCCTTCTGGAAACGCGATCGCCGCCGCTCCGATTCGGTCCCGACCTTATCCTCCTGCAGGCAAATCCCCGGGGTTGCGGTCAGGCAATTCTCTGGGCGGCGGAAACGAGCTCCTTGAAGTAAGCCTCCAGATCGCGGTTCCCGACTTTTCGGGCGACCTCGAGTCCGCCCTCGGCGAAGTTGAGAGCGCGCTTCCCTTGGCGAAGACTCAACATCGCCTCGGCAGCAGTGCCGCGATACTTCGGTTCGTTGGGCACTCGGTCGATAACCTCTTGAAAGGTCTGAGCCGCCTTTTCGGCGTCGCCTTTCTTGGCCAAAAGCTGAGCCCGACGGACCTCGTAGTCGTTGCGACGAAGCCCTTGGTTTCGTTCGGCGTCGGCTCGCAGTCCCGCCTCCACGAAGCGCAGTGCCTGCTCCCAATCGGCCTGGGTTTGCGCTTGATCGATTAGATACTTGTAAAAGGGGTACAAATCCGGTCGCTGCGGGTCTGCCGGTCGGGAAAGGATGGCGTCGACGAATTTTCGAGCCAAAGGCCGGGCATCCAGATTGACGGCCGTCCGAAACGCCTTCTCTAATTGTTCCACGCTCAACGTATCGAGGTCTAATTCGGCGAGGTCGGCGGCGGACATGTTTGTGAAGTCGATCGCGGGGGGAGGTGGCTCCGTGTCCAAGTGCAAAAGTTGACGCAGACGCGAAAAGTCGTAAATCGGCTCGTCGCTGGCGCCGTCTTCGCGCTTCCCTTTGGGGCGAGAGAACGCCAACAGTTCCTCGCGAAACTGGATCAATCCGAGCAAGCGACGGCGAAAAGCGGTTTGCTCCGCCGCCTGACGCGGTGAGAGACCACCTAGAGCTTGAGTGGGCCGATTCAGCCATACCTCCTCGAAGAAGTGCATGACATGTTCGCGGAGCCGGCTGGGGTAATCGATGGTGAATTCGCCCGACGTTGGAAACAACATCGTTTCCAGATTCACATCACTGAACCGTGCAGGTCGACGACTTGGAGTCTCTTCGAGGGCGACCGACATCTCCCCGGCCAGCGTGCGAAAATCTTGGACGAGCCTCTCCAGTGTGTCACGTTGGGACGAGGCGAAGCGAAGCTGATCGCGGATGATGGTCAGCGTGGCGACGGCGGGCAACGCACTGGGGGCCGCGGCTCCGACGAGTCCGGTCGATTCTTGCAAGATGAACCCGGTGATCGTTGCGCTCGGCGGGTCATAATGCAGCGGGACGAAGCGGTTTTCTCGAATCCATTCCTGAATCAAACGAGAGATCGCATTCAAATCTCGGATCCGCCCGCCGACACTGTAATGAACGTAATCCGTCCGCTCCAAAACATCTTGACCCATGGCGAGGACTTGCATCAGCGCGGCAACGGGAACGGCCTTCGCCTCGTCACGCTCTTTCTCGATGTACTGCTCCCAGTGTTCCAAGGCCCGCGCATTGTCGCCCAGCCACGCCCGCAGCAAACCGGCGTTGTACCACGCCAGTGGGTCCGCTTTGCGTTGTTTCATCACATTTTCGAAGTACTTCACCGCTTCGGAGAGACG
>CAKZUU010000137.1 GCA_937922175.1 uncultured Gemmataceae bacterium | reverse complement strand
CTCTGGTTTTTCGACCAGACGCTTTGTGCCGTCTGTTTGCTTGTGCAGTTCAAAAAGATCAAGAGTGCGTCCGGAGGCAGTTCGCGCCTCGAAGCGAATCTTCTGATCATCGACGCGGACGATCTGGTAAAGCTGCGTGTCTTCGGCAGTGACCAGCATCTGTTCCTTTTTGTTCAACTCGTACATTTTCGGTCCGGAGACCGACACGCAGTAGACGGTTCCCTTGCCTTGGGTGGCGGGCGGGAGCGAGTCGCTGCCATTGCCCACCAACCCGGTCCGAGCATAGGTGTGGTCGTGACCAGTGAGAACCAGATCGACGTTGTGCTTGTCGAAAATGGGTTTCCACAGCCGGCGGAGTTCGGAGTTGTCGCGTCCCTTCCCGGAGGAGAACACCGGATGGTGGAAGGTGAGGATGGTCCAACGATTCGGGTTGTCGGCTAAAACTCGGTCGAGCCAGGCGACTTGTGCCTCCTTGTCAGCGTGGGAGTTCGCCTTCGATTCGTTCGAGTTTAAACTGATGAAGCGGACACCTTGGTAGTCGAACCAATACACGATTTCTTCCTGTCCGGGCGGACCGTTCTCGGGGAAAGCGAATTGCGGCCGCCAATGGAGAGAGACCGCCCCCTGATAGGGTCGGTCTTCCTTCTTTTCGGTCGTGCTCCCTGACGCCTGAGTCCCTTCCTTAGCAGGTGAGGCATTCACGTTGAAATACTCATGATTCCCCGGAGTGGCGACCGAGGGGATCATGCCGTTAATCCAACCGCCCGCTTGGAACCACTCTCCCCACTCCGCATCGCGATTGGCCCGATTGATCAAGTCGCCAGCGTGGAGGAGGAACCGGGCGTCTGGAGCTTCACGGACGGCTCGTCGGATCACCCGCGACCAATGAGCCTTGATCAAGTTCTGGGCATCACCCAGGTATATAAACGTGAAAGGGGCCGGCTTGTCGGAAGCCGTCCGAAACTCGAACCATTCACTCCAATTCACTCCGTCACCGACCCGGTAAAGGTACTGAGTGTTCGGCTCCAACTCCTTGAACTCCACGGTGTGATAGTGGGCCTCGTTCAAATCGGTTTTCAACGGCGTCGTGACGGCTTGGAACCGACGGGTTTTCGGCTCGGTTTTGACGCGAGCCAGCCCCGTAAAGGCAGAACTCTCGTCGCAGGGTCCAAGCTCGGCATAGCCGACGCTCACGGAAGAATCCGTCCGCCAAGTCACGGCTTGGCTCCGGGCGGGGTCGCCTTTGATCGTCAGGATGATGCGATCCGGCTGCCGGCTGGGGCGATGCAATTCCGCCAGCGAGACGGCAGCCGGTTTGTCAGCCGCCTCTTGTGCCTCGACCGACCGGCATGTCAGAGCCGCCCAGCCCAGAAGCGCCAGCGCCAACCAGTGGCCTCGGCCTGGAAGATACCTAATCATCGGAGTCCCTCTCGAGTCACGGAATCCAGTCATGGCAATCCATCAACGAGGTTGAAACGCGGAACGGACTTTCAGGCGTCCACTGAACTTCACCTCGGGGCGTCCCATCAGGTCCAAGTTTCAGCTAGCTTAGTCCGTAACTTTAGGACCGGCAGCCGATTCTGGGATTCGACCGAAGGTGCAGTTGAGCGAACCACGAAGACGAACCGCCCACAGGATGACACCCCTTGGTGGGTAGAGACCCGACGAGCTGACAAATCCGGATCCAACTTTTTGCCAAGGAGCCTTTGAACATCAGCCCACATCCTGAATTCGTCCGTTGCCAACGCGGGCAGAACAGAGGGCCGGCCCGCAGTCGAACGGATCTTTCGAGGCAAACCGGGCCCTTCCCCAGAAAAAAGACTCGCCTGTCGATGTTACCGTCGAGAATACTTGCGCCAAAAATCGTCCGAAACCGTCCCGATCGTGGCGCGACGCAGGCTCCGACAGCCTTAGCATGGGACCGCGTGGTGAGAATCGCGCGAAATTGGTGTTAGAAATTCATCAAAGCGCCGAACTTCCCTTATCGACGGGCGGGTTGATCGGCGCCTATTCGTCGAATGGCCTGGAAAACGAGGCAAAAGATCGGAGCTGATTCCTTCGCCCCCAACTGAAAAGTGCCCGAGAGGCGAAGGAAGCGAGTCATGGCCCGATTTGCACCTCGAATTCGACGCGATACGGAGCCAATTCCGGGAGCGAGCCGAGCATGTTGGTGAGGAGGTCCGCGTCGAGTTGGTCTTTGGCACGGAAGCGGATACACAGACGATCCGATCCGAGAATTTCGACACTCAGGCCGCGGCATTTGCCGGCGCACGTAGCGGTGACCTTCTCTTGCAGCTTCGAGGGGAGTCGATCCGATGCCGTCGACTCCGTTAAGGGCACGATGTATTTTCGCGGCGGAGCGGAAGCAGGCTCGGGCTGTCGATAACTCGTCGGTTGAATCATCGGTCGACCCGAAGCATCCACGGGGAAGGTGACGGCAGGCACCGGCGTCGGCGTCGAGGCCGCCACCTGTTGGACCCAATCGGTGCTCCTCGGACCCAGCAGAGATTCCGACGAAGCGGGCCACGACTGCGACGCCGAGGGCAAGACCCTTGGCGGAAGCTCCTGCCCCACAGGCCGCGTCACTGCCGGCGTCGGCACCGTCAGGGAAGGCGACGGTTTGCCGTCGAAGAAGGGTGGGGAAAGAGGCCTCTCGGTGCCAGCGTATGCCGGGCCTGTCGCCCCGTAAGCAGTATTTACCGACGATGGCCGCCAACGGTGGGCGTATTTCATGAAGGGGGCCAGCTCGGCGGAGAGGTCTTTGGCCCATTCTCCACCAGAGGAGGCGTCGCGCGTGTCGGTTTGATAGGAATCGTAGCCGTGCCAGCCCCATGCCGGCCGAGGTCGGGTCGACTTTGGGGCCGCCAGACTTGCCGCTGGCCGATCCCGCTCGACGGGACCGCGAGTCACCACCGTCTTCCAGCCTCGCCCGAAGTCTTTGGGAGCCCGCTCCGGCATGAGACCGGAGCTCACAGCGGGTCGGAGAGGGGCGTTCGGCGGCGAGGACGAGCCGGGGGGAGTTGTCGTTCCGTTCAACGGAGGAAGGGCCACCGAGGGGGAAGAGACAGCCGGCGGGGCTGGGAACATGGTTAAGTGTGGCCCCAAGCGGGAAGATCCGACGAAGGAACCAACGGGCGTTCCCGCCGTTGGCGAGGACTCTGGGGAGGCCGAAGCCGGCGGAATGTGGGCAGGGCGCTGCGGCAGCGTGGTGGAAATCGGTAGAGGATCCACCGACGGGAACTCGGGCCAAGCCGCCGATTGAGCCGACACAGGTAACGGCAGCAGCCCCATGACACCGGACAAGGCCCAACAACGCGTCCGGCGGAACAGGTGTGTTTTCCTCACGTCCGTATCCCCTGGCATCCGTGCCCTTCCCGTGTTCCTGGTCACGATTTCAACGTGGTCGCGGTCGGCCCAGAGTGGCCGCGGGACGCGTTCCTCCGCCCATCGGACTTCCCACGCCGAAGTAACCCATCGTGTTGGCGAAGCCGCCCCCCCGACCCGCAGGCGGCATCTGCGTCGGGATTAACCCTAAATCGTCCGGCTTTCCATCGGGCAACGCCCGTTGCGACTCAACATTCTCCCCATCCCAAAACGGGGCTTGAACCGGGAAGAATCGACCGGTCCCCGCTGCCCCCGGATCCGCCTGAATCGGTGCGTACGGAGCGACAAATGCATTCCCGAACGTGCCACCGGTCCAGGGTCGGGCAAAATTGAAATAGTTGACCGCACGGCTCTGATTCCGCCCCCTCAGGTTCAGGAATGGGCTGAGTCCTCCGCCATACAGCCCCGGCACCCCGCCGGTCCAACCGCCCCCCCCTCCCCTGTAGCCCCAAGGTCCGCCCGGGATGTATTGCCCCCAAGCCGGCCACGCCCCAAGGAGCATCAGACAAGCACCGATGATGTGTCGCATAGCGTATCCCCTTGGCTCGCAATAACGCGCATCAGCCCGCGACCTATCGGATGCCGCGGATCGAGTTCACGGTTTCGCTTCCCAACAGCGTGATACCCCACAGCTGCTGGACCGGAGCGAGGAACTTCTGGAGGAAATTATTGGTGCGAATCAAGGGCTGGGCCATGATGTACACCCTGTCCCCCGGCAAAATCTGGTGATTCGTCCGGATGTCACCGTACTGCGTAATCCCGACCCAATCCACAGGGAGAATTTGCTCGGCGCAATTCTGACCACCCGGCCCACGTCGGGCTACCCAAATGTGTCGCCGTGAGGCCACCGGATGTAAGCCTTGGATGTTGCTCACCGCGTCGAGGACCGTTTCGCTGCCGACGATCGGGAACCGGTAAACACCTTCACCGAAGCCTGCCCCATCGGTGATGACGTAATAGAACTTGCTGTTCATTTGTAGCACATCAACCGCGACCGCGACTGAGACGGGCCGAAGTCCGGTTTTCAGGCACAAAAAGCCGTGAATGGACTCTCGAGCCTCTTCAATGGTCTGACCCGCAACTTGAACCGAGCCGTACACCCCCAATTCGACCGTGCCATCGGGTTTGACGAGAAACTGGCCCGTCACCGGCTGGGGATACAGTTGACGAGGGGGCTGCGTCCGATCGGGAGTGTTCTGTCCCTCCGGAATCGGAAGATACACTGCGTCGATCAAGAGAATGTCCGGCGGCTCGATGCGGTAGGACGGCAGAATCTGTTTCGCCAGCTCGCGCGGGGCATCGGCGGGGACGGTCACAGCAGGCATCGGAGCCGGAAGACTACGGCAGCCAGCAGCGGCCAGCCCGAGCCATGCCAGAGTCAGCCAAGCGGTCGCACGAGCGGCGGCGTCATTCATTACCAAGCCTCGCTGTTCTACCGGAACTTCCCATCTTTCAAATGCTCCGGTGACCGGACGTGCAATCGGGGAGCGTCGAAACAACATATCGGCAGAATTCACTCGCGATCTGCACATTTAACCCCTACAACCGATGCAAGAAGAGTTACCCGAATTGTCGATACCATCGTTAAGAATCGGGAGGGGTAGGTGTTCAAAGTGTACAAAATTGATACACTATGGCGGATTCGCCCGCGCTACGGGTCGATGCTCGCACCTTACCCGATTGGTTTCCCCGCTCCCAATGCGGGTGCCGAGTGGGAAGGTGAGGGCTATCGCTCGGGTCCCGTCCGTGGAGGTTTCGCATGATCCTGATGACACCGCGACTGTTCGCCGGGATTGTCACCGTCGCGCTCGTCGCACCGGGATGGTCGATCCCTGCCGGCAAGGACAAGCCACGACGCTCGGCACCTCTGGAGGCCGTTCAACGCGCATTGGATTGCTGCATCACGTTGGAGCTGACGGATACGCCCTTGCCGAGCGTCCTTCGTCAACTGGGCGAAATGGCACAGGTCACCATTGTCTGCGATCGCCACGTCGCCTACGGCAATCCGGACGAAATGCTGGTCGTGGTCAAGGCGAGGGATTCCAAATTGCGAAACGTGCTCCAGACGGTTGCTGGGCAGCATGGCATGACCTTCGGCGTTGTCGGGGACCACATCGTTGTGGGGACGGAAGAAATCGTTCACATGCGGCAGTTGCGGCAGCGAGTCAATTTGTCGTGCCAGGAGCAACTGCTCAGTCGAGCATTGCACGATTTGGCGACGCACACAGGTGCCAACGTGGTTCTCGATCCTCGGGTGAGGAAAAAGGCCGACGAGTTCCGCGTCACCTTGCATCTTCAGGATGTGCCATTGGAGACGGCCGTGCGTGTGTTAGCCGAAATGGGCGAGCTTTGTGCGGTCCGCATGGGAAACGTCTTGTTCGTGACCACGGAAGATCGAGCCGAGAAATTGAAAAGCGAAACCGAGCCGGCGGCCGTCCCGATGAAAGAGGCCGCACCCAGCGATGCTTCGCCGGTCGTCCCGCAGCCGATGGTTTTACCGGCAGGACCGGCTCCGGTCCGGGTGGTACCGCCGATGCCAGATCCCCGGGCGTCGCTTTCCTTGCCCACGCGAGTTGGCGCCTTCCGATGTTGGGTCCGAACGTGTCTGGTATCGCTTCTCGATCATGGCCTCGCCGTTGGGCACGGGCGGTGGGCCGACTGATCCTCCACACTTTTCGATGCAGCATTTCCAAGGGGCGATGATTGCGGTCGCTCCTTGGGCGTCTACATCGCTGCTTCCCGGTCTCGCTTCGATCGCTCCCATTTCTTGCGGTCCGCTTCTTTCAACAAGGCTTTGCGCAAGCGGACCGCCGTCGGCGTCACCTCGACGTACTCGTCCTCCTCGATATACTCCAGTGCCAATTCAAGGGTCATGACCCGCGGCGCTTTCAAAGTGACTTTCACCTCCGCGGTGGACGCCCGGATGTTGGTTAATTTTTTCTCTCGACACACGTTGACGGGCAAATCGTTGTCTCGGCAATGCTCACCGACAATCTGACCCTCGTACACCTCTTCCATCGGTCGGATGAACATGACGCCGCGCTCTTGTAGCCCTTCGATGGCGTAGGCCGTCGCTTTACCCGTTTCGGTGGATACCATCACGCCGTTGACCCGACCGGGAAGCGGCCCCTTGAAGGGCTGGTAGTCGTGAAAG